>NZ_LUFI01000066.1:0-31456 GCF_005281675.1 Sphingobium sp. MP9-4
GGGCTCCGCCCTCCCTACGCCGCGCGCTGCGCAAGGCGCGTTCCTCGACCTTCCTGCCATCCTTGAAAAGGGGTCCCTTTTGCGCGCCGATCGGGGGTCCCGTTTGCACGCCGATTGACAGTCGAAATTACTGGGGGTACACGCGAACCAACATCCCGCTGAACGCCTTCAGCTGCCCTGCCATTACCCCGGGCTACCTTCCGCAGGACTTCTACGAAAGCGACGGACTTCATCCTCTCGCAACCGGCAGCATTCGAAAACGCCGGAGCCTTCTAGGGGCAATCTGTGCAATTCTGGATCCCGATCCGACGACCGGACGCACCCTCTACGGGCCAGAAAGTCGGCCATCGATCGAGGAATTCGTTTCAACCGTCGAGCGAGCCGCCATCGAAATACACATCTCGGCAGCTGATCGATGGTCGCCAAGCTTCATCAGCCGGCTGAACGGCGCTCGCCGAGCGTTGGATCAAAAGCGCAAAGTTTCCAAACTGGCGGCGATCTGGTCGCTGCGCCGCTGAACAACCTTGGCAACCCCGCCGCGAACTCCGGCGGTCGGTCCTGAAGGCAAGGGCGAGCGATTGGGTCGTTTTCACTCTGGGCTCGTCCCCTACCTATCTTGGCAGCTTCCGCTAACGACCCGAGATCGCGATCGCGGAATGATCAGTTGCCGGATCAACCGGCACCCCAAGCTGCTTGCGTTCTGAGTAGCGATCAACGAGCTGACCGGCGTGCGGACGCATCAGGACAGTGAAGCGCACCAGCTCCTCCATCACATCGACGATGCGGTCATAATAGCTCGACGGCTTCATGCGGCCTGCTTCGTCAAACTCCTTGTAGGCCATCGCCACGGATGACTGGTTGGGAATGGTGAACATTCGCATCCAGCGGCCCAGCAGGCGAAGCGTGTTCACGGCGTTGAACGACTGCGAGCCGCCAGATACCTGCATGACCGCAAGCGTGCGCCCCTGCGTTGGGCGCATTCCCTTCATTTCCAACGGCAGATGATCGATCTGCGCCTTCATGATGCCGGTGATCTGACCGTGCCGCTCCGGGCTGCACCACACCTGGCCCTCGGACCACAGCGCCAGTTCGCGAAGTTCGTGAACGGCGGGATGATCGTCACCCGCTATCTGGTCGGGCAGCGGCAGCGTCGATGGATCGAAAATCCGGGTTTCCGCGCCGAACAGGCGCAAAAGCCGTGCGGATTCCTCGACCGCGAGACGGGAGAAAGACCGTTCGCGCAGGCTGCCATAGAGCAGCAGAATGCGCGGTGCGGGATCGAGCGCCCCCAACCCTGCCGCTGGCCGGTGGTGGATAAAGGCCGGATCAAGCGCGGGTAGCGTGTCGGGATCGGGAAGGTCGCGGATAGGCATCAGGCAATTCCAATACGCAGCGCGAGCGCCGCAAGGGTGATGAGCAGGATGGGAACGGTGAGCGTCGCGCCCACGCGGAAGTAATAGCCCCACCCGATCTTGATGTTTTTCTGGCCCAGGACATGAAGCCACAGCAGGGTGGCGAGCGAGCCGATGGGCGTGATCTTGGGGCCAAGATCGCAGCCGATCACATTGGCGTAGATCATCGCTTCCTTCACCGCCCCGGTGGCGTGCGTGGCGTCGATCGACAGCGCGCCCACCAGTACCGTCGGCATGTTGTTCATGACGGATGACAGGACGGCAGCGATCACGCCGGCCCCCAGCGCGGCACCCCACACCCCGCCTTGCGCGGTACGATCGAGCAGCGCGGCCAGGTGGTCGGTCAGTCCTGCATTTCGCAGGCCATAGACCACGAGATACATGCCAAGCGAGAAGATGACGACCTGCCACGGCGCGCCGCGCAGCACCTTGCGGGTTTCGATCACATGCCCCCTCGCCGCGATTGCGAGCAGCAGAATTGCGCCGGCAGCGGCAACCGCGCTGACCGGCACGCCCAGCGGATCGAGCAGGAAGAAGCCGACGAGAAGAAGCACGAGGACGACCCAACCTGCGCGGAAGGTCGCGGCGTCCCGGATTGCCGCCCGCGGCGCATGCAGCGCGGCGACATCATAGTTTGCCGGTATGTCACGACGGAAGAACAGCATCAGCGCGCCAAGCGTGGCGGCGATCGCTGCCAGATCCACTGGCACCATCACGCTGGCATATTCGCCGAAACCGAGCTTGAAGAAGTCGGCCGACACAATGTTGACGAGGTTCGAGACGACAAGCGGCAGACTGGCGGTGTCCGCGATGAAGCCCGCCGCCATTACGAACGCCAGCGTCGCCTTGTCGCCATAACCTAGCGCGCGCAGCATCGCGATAACGATAGGGGTCAGGATCAAGGCCGCGCCATCATTGGCGAACAGGGACGATACCGCCGCGCCGAGCAGCACGACCAGGGCAAACAGGAGGCGGCCATTGCCCTTGCCCCAGCGCGCGACATGGAGCGCAGCCCATTCGAAGAATCCGGCCTCGTCCAGCAGCAGGCTGATGACGATGATCGCGACGAAAGCGCCCGTCGCGTTCCAGACAATGCCCCAGACCACGGGCACGTCGGAGAGCGATACAACGCCCGCGAGCAGCGCCACGACCGCCCCGCCCATGGCGCTCCACCCAATGCCGAGGCCCTTGGGTTGCCAGATGACGAGCGCGATCGTCGCGATGAAGATCAGAATTGCTGGCAGCATCAGGCGATACGCTGGCCCGAGGCGTCCACGACCTGTTCGCCATCTTCTTTCGCGAATGCGCCGAGCTGGCCTGTCGGCAGCAGATCAAGCACCGCTTCGGAAGGACGGCAGAGTTTGACACCGAGCGGTGACACAACGAGGGGGCGGTTGATGAGGATCGGATGCGCCATCATCGCGTCCACCAGCGCGTCGTCCGACAGCGACGTGTCGTTCAAGCCCAGCTCTGCATAGGGGGTGCCCTTCTCGCGCAAGAGATCGCGCGGGGCCATTCCGGCGCGGTCGATCAGTTCGACCAGCAAGGCGCGTGTGGGCGGCGTCTTGAGATATTCGATTACGTGCGGTTCAATGCCCGCATTGCGGATCATGGCCAGGGCATTACGAGAGGTCCCGCAAAGCGGGTTATGATAGATCACAATATCGGTCATTGTTGCCTCTTCAGCAGCAGGTGAGTTCGGCCAGAAGCGGCTCGCACAGTTCGGCGCGCCCCTGGCAGCAATCCTTGGCCAGGTAGACCATCAGTCCTCGCAGCACGGCGAGGTTGGCACGCTGGATCTGTTGGCGGCCACGCTTCTCTGAAAGCACCAGCCCTGCCTTCGCCATCACGGCCAGATGCGTCGAGAACGTGCTCTGGGTCAGCCCCGACGCTTCAACCAATTTGCCGGTCGACAGGCCATCAGGCTCATGTCGTATCAGGACGCGAAACGCATCAAGCCGTGTGGGATGCGAGAGCGCAGAAAGAATGGAGAGAGCGTCATCGGTTTCCATGTATCGGATTTAGCCGATGGATATCGCGACGTCAATGAAGCATCGTGATTATCCGATGCAACCAACCAAAATCAGGATGATGGGAAATTAGATCAACGACGCACAGTAAAAGAGTCAATCTGTTTTGAAAACCCGACGAACCGAACCGGACCATTGAACTATATTGTTGAATTATGGCGCCGGTCACTGCATCTATGCAGAGACGGGATACGTCGGATCTACCTTTTGCACGAACAGCTTTGCTGGGAGGCAGCTACTGGGACGGCCATCCATAGGATGATGACCTATCCGCCCAGCGAGAATAAGAGGCCGAGGCCCGTCACATTTTTCTGAACTTATAGCCGCAACGTTCGAATATTGACCTGTCTGCCACCGGGATGTCGCCTTAGTGGGGTAGCGGTAAAAGCATCATGCCAAACCCGTCGGGGCGCTTGCGTTGGCCCTTTCTGGCAAGCCGGCAAATCAGGTCTGATGCTGGCGTAAGATCATGTCGACGAGACGTTGAACAGGCGGCTTGCCAGAACGCACTCGCCGCCACGTCGGCCAATTGCAAGCCGGCCAGATTGTCGTGCGGAACAACCTCTATCAGGTCATCGAAAATGACGTCTGGTGTAATGCCCTTTCTGTCGAGCGTCAGATTGCCCGTCAGCGATTGCGCAATGATTTTCCGCAGATACCCCCTCAATTCGCCGTAGTCATGGCCACCGCGGTGTGAAAACACCAATCGCGCCGGAAAGACTCCTGCACCCATCTTTCGGCCACGCCTTGCGCACCATTCCGTTACGCGTTCGAGGAGAAGCCTGAGGCACCAGTTATAGAACTGCTTGTCATTAGATTTACCTAATCGCTGACTTCGGTGCCGGCGCATCGTATCTTTATGAGATGCGACAATGAAGAGGCGAACTGGCTTGCTTGCAAGCACCCTGCACACATGCCGACGATTGGCATCGCTGAACTTACGATAATGAATGTCCGAAGGGCCGTTACGACGGATCGCACGGTTCATGTCCTTGATCCATTCAACGGTGTCGGCGTCGTTCTCGGCTCCTACCACAACCGCGGACAAGACGAACCAATCAGACCAATGTGGCTCATCGGTTGCCTTCGGCTTTACTCCGGGGTCGCCCGCCTCATCGATGTAGACATGAAATAGCGGCTGCATATGTTCTTTGTTGCGGCAGCGCTCAGAAGAGTCGAGTCCTCCCACATCATTTATTCCACAATGTTAAAGTCTTGCTGAGACTGCCGATTATCAGGCCTCGCCTCTTGGTGATTCCTTGAAGTGGGCATGAAGGCTCACTCCTCCCGTTCCGGGCTGATCGACGCAGTCCGCCGTACTGAGCATCCCTGTTTCACATTGGGTTTGGCGCAACAAATGAGCCCCAACTCCCGCCCTTGAGCGATCACGCGGCGGACAGCTTCTGGCGACCAGTTCAGAGCACCACGCGGCGTTGGCTCCCGCAAATCCTTGCCGAGCCAAGCCGCAATACCGCGCAGTGTGGCATCTGGCTGGCTTCTAAGCTTGTCGGCAACAAGTATAGCAACCCGGCTATCGGGGGAAAGGCGCGGCGCCGTCTCTAAGATCACAGGATTTGCGTAGCCTGCGTCAACGAGCGCTCGGCACGCCTTCACCAACGTGCGTTCGGAGAAAGAGCGCACCGGCGGCCTGAGCGCCCTAATATGCCGTAACACAAACGCCCAGGGCAACTGCGGCCGCAGGCGCTCAACGAGCGGCAGCCAAGCTTGCCGACCGTCTATCAGATCGTGGAGATGCTTTTCCTTCAGAGTGTGGCGTAGCTCATCAATTGCTGACGGATCCCGCGCGCGCATTTTCGGATTTCCCGGTTTCGCGCCACGCGCGACCGCCGCCTTGAGGCCCGCGCGCGTCCGCTCCCGAATGAGAGCACGTTCGAATTCGGCGAAGGCCCCGAGCATCTGCGTCATCAACATGCCTTGTGGGCTGCTCGTGTCGATTGGATCGTTGATCGAGCGAAAGTAGGCGCCCTTCGCCCGAAGCGCTTCGACGATATCGAGCAAATGCGACAACGATCGTGCGAGGCGATCAATCCGCACAACGACGAGGGTATCCCCCTGCCCTACCGCAGCGAGCGCGCTGGCCAACTTGGGACGGCTGCGGCTAGCGCCGCTGGCCCGGTCTTCGAATATGGCTGCACAGCCTGCGCGCCGTAACTCACCGATCTGCGCGAATGTGTCCTGTTCGTCGGTCGAAACACGGGTGTAGCCGATCAAGGGCATTTGTCACAATCCATTTAACGGGGATAACCGAACGGTTGCCCCCGTTATACGATCTCTGCACGGTTCGCGCGCCTGGAATTTGGCGAGAGAATGGAAAGTCAGTTGGAAGGGGCGTCAGCGGGCGACGCGCACGCCCTTCCCCTCGGCGTCCCGCCTTTTACGGGGGCGTTTGCGGGAGGGGGCGGAATCCTACGCCAAGCTCGCCCAGATAGCCGGCGCGAGATCTTACTTGTTGCTGCCTTCTACGGTCGCGCCAGAAAGGCGACGGCTCAGTTCTATCCGGCGATGGCTACGCATTTTGAAGGTGTCTGGCCCAACGCGCCGATACTCAATGAAGCCGAGAGAACGCCAAAATCGCTCTGCCGCTTCATTCGCTTCCAGCACGGCCAACCGAATCTCTGTGGCACCTCTCGCAGCGGCCCAGCTTTCGACCGTCGAGTAAATTGAGCGTCCGACGCCACGACCACGCTGTGCGGCATCTACGATCATGAAGCCGAGATACCATGTGCCATCACGCGGATAATCGCGGAGGATGGCCGCGATTGCATATAGGCCGCCAGGCCCCTTCCATCCCAGGACAGCTTGATTGTGGGCGCTCTTTTCGGGCGGCACATCGGAGAAAAGCTCGCGAGCATCGTCCAGCGTGGGCGCGGCCCCGTCCTGCAACAGGAAATAGTCGCTGCAACGGTTGTACAGGTCTGCAACGTCTGCGGCGTCCGCTTGGGTAAGTTTGATCGGGGCTCCCGTCATCATCATCGCGTTTTGGCAGCAAGCACGCGCTGACCGTAATCCCGGAGTTCCCCGTTGGGACCGACATAGCGGTAGAGAGTGACGCGCTCGATCCCGAGTTCCTTGCAGAGGTCGGAAACGGACGTGTCGCGTTGGGCCATAGCAGCCTGAGCGAGCCGCACCTGGGCCTTGGAGAGGGCGAACTTGCGGCCACCCTTGCGTCCCCGCGCGCGGGCAGCGGCCAGGCCAGCCATGGTGCGCTCGCGGATCATATCCCGCTCAAACTCCGCCAGTGTGGCAAAAATGCCGAACACCATCCGGCCCGATGGCGTCGTGGTGTCGATCTGCGCGCCCTTGCCGGTGAGCACCCGCAGACCGATACCGCGATCCGACAGATTCTGCACCGTGCTGACCAGGTGGGTGAGCGTTCGGCCGAGCCGGTCGAGCTTCCAAACGATGAGGACATCGCCGTCGCGCAACGATTTCAGGCAGGCGGCAAGACCGGGGCGATCATCACGGCTACCGGATGCACGATCATCATAGATATTGCCTGGCTCGACACCGGCAGCGCGAAGGGCATCGTGCTGCAGGTCGAGCGACTGCGAGCCGTCGGCTTTGGACACGCGGGCGTAGCCGATCAGCATGGATCACAAACGAAGGTTTGAGGCGGTGACGAACATGAGCACATAAGATTGGGCTATTGTGTATCTTAACCAGCATCTCAATCAAGCTATCTCAAACTGTAGCTCGGAAAGAATAAGGAGCATGTATGCCGCGTCGCGTGACCCTGACCGATCGACAGCGCGAGGCGCTGCTTCACTTGCCGGTCGATCAAGGTGAGCTGCTGCGGCACTATACCCTCAGCGATGAGGATCTCGGGCATATCCGCCAGCGCCGGCGCGCCCACAATCGTTTTGGCTTCGCGCTGCAACTGTGCGTCCTGCGCTACCCGGGCCGGGTGCTCGCTCCTGGCGAGTTGATCCCGGCGCAGGTATCGGATTTCATCGCGGCCCAGCTCGGCCTGACCAGCGACGATCTACTCCTCTATGCCGCGCGCGAGGAGACCCGGCACGAGCATCTGGCGGACCTTCGCCGAATCTACGGCTATCGCTCCTTTTCGGGGCGGGGCGCACGGGATTTGCGCGAATGGATCGCTCGGGAAGCCGAGGCGGCGACATCGAATGAGGATCTTGCCCGTCGCTTCGTTGCGGAGTGTCGCCGCACCCGCACGATCCTTCCCGGCTCCTCGACGATCGAGCGCCTTTGCGCCGATGCGCTGGTTGAGGCCGAGCGCCGGATCGAGGATCTTATCGCCCATCGCATCACGCCAACCCTGAGCGAGAATTTGGCTCACCTGTTGGAGGATACGGTGGATGGTCGCGTCACGCGCTTCGTATGGCTGCGACAGTTCGAGGTTGGCGCAAATTCAGCAGCCGCTAACCGGCTGATGGATCGACTGGAATATCTTCAAAGGTTCGATCTTCCGGCGGATTTGCTGGACGGCGTGCCGGCGCATCGTGTGACCCGGCTTCGCCGGCAGGGCGAGCGCTATTACGCCGACGGCATGCGTGATCTGCCCGAAGACAGGCGGCTTGCGATCCTCGCTGTCTGCACCCTGGAATGGCGGTCATCGCTGGCCGATGTCATCGTGGAGACCCACGATCGCATCGTAGGCCGTCTCTATCGGGCCTCCGAACGCCTTTGCAACACCAGGATCGCCGACGAAAAGGCGGCCGTTCGGGACACGCTGAAGTCCTTTGCCGAAATCGGTGGTGCTTTGCTTGGAGCGCAGGACGATGGCACGGCCCTGGACGGGATAATCGCCACCGGGCCTGGCTGGGAACGGTTCAGAACCCTTGTCGCCACGGCCTCCGCGCTGACCAACGTGCTCGCGGCCGACCCGCTCAGCCGTGTGCTGGACGGCTATCACCGTTTCCGCCTCTACGCGCCCAGGATGCTGCGCCTGCTCGACATGCAGGCGGCGCCGATCGCCACGCCTCTTCTGGCGGCCGTTGCGATGCTGCGTAACGGGATCAAGGTCGATCCGCCGGTGGATTTTCTACGTCCCAACTCGAAATGGCATCGTCATCTTCGCGCTGAGCCCAGCGGCGACCACCGGCTTTGGGAAATCGCGGTGCTGTTCCACATCCGCGACGCCTTCCGGTCCGGTGACATATGGTTGGCGGGATCGCGCCGCTATGGCGACCTCAAGCAGCTTCTGGTCCCGCCACAGGCGATAGAGCAGACCGCGCGGCTCGCCGTGCCGCTGCGACCCGGCGAATGGCTGGCCGAGCGCAGGGCTCGACTGGATACACGGCTGAAGGAGTTTGGCCGCGCGGCGCGAACCGGCACGATCCCAGGCGGCATCATCGAGAACGGCAAGCTGCACATCGACAAGCTGAGGGCCGACACGCCCGAAGGGGCCGAGGATCTCGTGCTCGATCTCAATCAACAGCTCCCGCCCGCGAGGATCACCGATCTGTTGCTGGAAGTCGATGAGCGAACCGGATTTTCCGAGGCGTTCACGCATCTGCGCACCGGCGCGCCCTGCAGCGACCGGATCGGCCTGATGAACGTGTTGCTGGCGGAAGGCGTCAATCTCGGTTTGCGCAAGATGGCGGCGGCGACCAACACGCACAGCTTCTGGGAATTGCTGCGGATCGCGCGCTGGCATGTCGAAGGCAGCGCCTATGATCGGGCGCTCGCCATGATCGTGGAGGCCCACGCCGCCCTGCCCATGGCCGCCTTCTGGGGACAAGGGCAATCGGCATCCAGCGACGGGCAGTTCTTCCTTGCTACCGAGCAGGGCGAGGCGATGAATCTGATCAACGCGAAATATGGCAACGTCCCGGGCCTCAAGGGATACAGCCATGTGTCCGATCAATATGCGCCGTTCGCAACCCAGGTGATCCCGGCAACGGTCAGCGAGGCTCCCTATATCCTGGACGGGCTGCTCATGAATGACGCGGGCCGCCGCGTTCGCCAGCATTTTGCCGACACGGGCGGCTTCACCGATCATGTGTTCGCCGCCTGCGCCTTGCTCGGCTACAGGTTCGCCCCCCGTATCCGCGATCTCCCTCAGAAAAGACTCTATGCCTTCACGCCCAACGCGACGCCGGCCAATGTGCGAGCGCTGGTCGGAGGTAAGATCAATGAACCGCTCATCGAGCGCAACTGGCCCGACATCCTGCGCATCATGGCGACGATCGCAGCGGGGATCGTCGCCCCCAGCCAGATTCTTCGCAAGCTCGCCTCTTACCCGCGCCAGAATGAGCTGGCCCTCGCATTGCGAGAGGTGGGCCGCATCGAGCGAACCCTGTTCATGATCGACTGGATTCTTGATGCCGGCCTCCAGCGCCAGGCTCAGATCGGCCTCAACAAGGGTGAGGCCCACCACGCCCTAAAGCGCGCCATCAGCTTCCACCGCCGAGGTGAAATCCGGGATCGATCCGGCGAAGGCCAGCACTATCGCATCGCCGGAATGAACCTGCTCGCCGCCATCATCATATTCTGGAACACCATGAAGCTCGGCGAGGTCGTCAATACCCGGGCCGCCAGCGGTACCCATATCGCGCCTGATCTACTCGCCCACGTCTCGCCGTTGGGATGGGAACACATCAATCTAACCGGGGAATATCGCTGGCCCAAATCCTTAGCGTAGGATTCCGCCCCCTCCCGCAAACGCCCCCTACGATTGAGAAGCGCGGCGGAATCTCTTAGATTGATCGCTGGAGGCTTTGTTCGCGGAGACGCGCACATTGCCTTCTTTTCGTTTTAGGAAGCGCTGCCCTAAGCGACAGAAGCCAGAGCTTTGACAATGCGGCATTCCGCGATGGAGCCGACCATGTATCTTGATCCTATCGGTGCAGACACGCGATGATGGCGGTCACGACGGCGGTGGTTTCCGCGACGTCGCGCACCCTCACTGTGTCGAGGCCGATTTCAGCAGCGGGATAGTCATTCCCACCGGGGAATATCGCATCCCCAATGAACAGCATCCCGTCGAGCGGGACACCGCTCTCGGCACTCAGGCGCTTCAGGCCATAGCCCTTGTCGATCCCTGCTCTGGTCACGTCGATCGATGTCGTGCCACCGAGATTGATCGAGAGCTCCGGCAGCTTCGCGCGCAACGTGGCCTGCAACGCGGTCCTCTTCTTTCGGTCAGGATCCCACGCTTCCTTTTCCTTCAGCGGCGCTGCCTGCCCCAGGCCCGAAAAGGTGATCTGGCTGCCCCGGTCCTCGATCCGTTCGCCCCAGATACGTTCGTCGGCGAGACCGGCATCGGTCAGCGCCTGATCGAAGGCCGTGCGGATCTTCGCCTTCTCCGCGTCGTCGAACAGTTCGGCATAGACCGCGCGCCAAGCGCCATTGATGAACCGATAGAGTTTCGTGCCTGTGGTCGGCATCAACCAGAGACGGTCGAGCGCGACGCCGGCAGGAAGGCGCGAGGCGATCTGCTTTTCGAACTGCGGCCAGTCCCCGCCCGAGATCACCGCCACATCCGTGATGGCGAGCAATCGGGCGAGGATTGCGGCCATATCCTCCGATAACGGCCGCTTGCTCTCGGCAAGCGTGCCGTCGAGGTCGAAGGCGATCAGCCACTTCATGCCGCCTTCCCTGCCGGATCGCGGTAGGCGAGCAGCCTGAGCGCATTGATGACGACGAGCAGCGTCGATCCCTCATGAACCGCCACCGCTGGCCCAATGCCGAGGCCGAGGATGGTAGCAGGCACCAGGAAGGCGACGACACCCAGGCTGACGAAGACGTTCTGCCGGATGATTCCACGGGTATGGCGGCTAAGACCGACTGCGAATGGCAGGTGCGCCAGATCGTCGGCCATCAGCGCCACGTCGGCTGTCTCCAGCGCAACGTCCGACCCCGCCGCGCCCATCGCGATGCCGACCGTGGCGCTTGCCATCGCCGGCGCATCGTTCACGCCGTCGCCCACCATCGCGACCTTGTCTTCGCCGGCGAGCTTCTTGATCGCGGCAACCTTGTCTTCGGGCATGAGGTCGCCCCACGCTTCGTCGATCCCGACTTCGTCGGCGATCGCTTCGGCGACTTTCTGGTGATCGCCGGAGATCATTATCATCCGGGACACGCCCATCTCGTGCAGCCGACGCAACGCGGTCTTGGCAGCTTCGCGAGGCGTGTCCATCAGGCCGATCGCGCCCAGGTCGCGGTCCCCCTTGCGGACCACCATTGTCGTGCGGCCGTTCTCGCGCAGCTTCGCGATTGCGTCCTGCGCGCCCTGCCCCAGCGCCGGAATGCCCTCACTTCCGAACATCTCGGCCTTGCCGATCCACACCGTCTCGCCATCCACGCTCGCGGTGACGCCCCGACCGGTCAGGCTCTTGAGGTCGCCGGCAGTCGGCACGGCACGATCGTTCAGACGTTCGCGGCCGTCCTTGACGATCGCTTGGGCCAGGGGATGGTCGCTCAACGCTTCGACGGCGACAGCCAGCGCCAGCAACTCGCCTTCATCGGCGCCATCGACGGGCACGACATCAGTGATGCGCGGACGACCTTCGGTCAGCGTGCCCGTCTTGTCGAAAGCGATCGCTTTGAGCGACCCGAGGTTTTCGAGCGGTGCACCGCCCTTCACGAGCACGCCGCCCCGCGCTGCACGGGCAACGCCCGACAGGACCGCGCTCGGCGTTGCGATCGCGAGCGCGCACGGGCTTGCCGCCACCAGCACCGCCATCGCGCGATAGAAGCTGTCGCGGAACGGCTCGTCGACGACCACCCATGCGAACAGCAGTAGCACTGACAGGACCAGGACGGCGGGCACGAAGATCCGTTCGAACCGGTCGGTGAAGCGCTGCGTCGGCGACTTCTGCGTCTCCGCTTCGCTCACCATCTTCACGACCTTGGCAAGCGCGCTTTCATTGGAACGGCGTGTCACCTCGATCTCGATCGCGCCGCCGCCGTTGATCGTACCAGCAAAAACCCGGCTTTCCGCGTCGACTGCATCGGGCTTGGCGCGTGCCGCTGCGGCATCTGCGACCGGCACCTTGTCGACCGGGATGCTTTCACCCGTGACCGGGGCCTGGTTGATCGCGCTGGTGCCCTTGATGACGAAGCCGTCGGCAGGCAGGCGCTCGTTCGGGCGGACGATGGCAATGTCCCCGACGACCATCTGCTCGACCGGGATTTCGCTGGTCTGCCCGCCGCGTCGCACGGTCGCGGTTTCGGGCGCGAGCTTCGCCAGCGCCTCGATCGCCTTCTTGGCGCGGCCCATTGCATAATGCTCAAGCGCATGGCCGAGGCTGAACAGGAACAGCAGCAGCGCACCTTCGGCCCATGCGCCCAGCGCAGCGGCGCCGGCCGCAGCGACCAACATCAGCGTGTCGATCTCGAACTTCTTCATCCGGAGGTTGTCGATCGCCTCGCGCAGCGTGAAGAATCCGCCGAAGAAATAGGCTGCGATATAGCAGGCGGTCGGCAGCCATTCGGGCGCGCCAGCGACCAGCCTCTCGATCGCGTAGCCGATCCCCAGCAGCGCGCCACAGGCGAGCGCGAAGATCAGCTCGGTATTGGGGCCGAGAAATTCGGCGTGGCTATGGTCGTGGCCATCGCCGGGGCCGTGCTTCTCTTCGCCCGCGCCGTGGCCCCCGGGGCCGTGGTCGTGGCCGGCATGTTCATCGGCAGCGACCCGCTTGCCCACCCTCACCTTCAGCTTGCGAAGCGCAGCGCGCACCTCCTCTTCGGTGGTTTCGCGGCGATCATATTCGACCCGGACAGACCCGCTGGTGCTGGCGCTTGCCTGGACCACGCCGGGCAAGGCGCACAGCGCATCGCTGACCGTGCGCGCCCGACGTTCGTGGTTGATCCCCGTCACCTGCCAGATCGCATGGCCGTAGCGCTCGGTGATTTCGGCACCTGCGGCGCGCACCATTTCGCGCAACCGTGGCAGCGGCAGCTTGGCGGCATCGAAATGGATGCACAGCGCCGCTGGCGTGTTGCCGTCGAGACAGATCACATGCGCCCGCTCGACACCTTCGCGCTTTGACAGGGTTGATACGAGACGGTCCAGGCAGGCATCGGCCGCGTCAGGAAGGTCCGGCAACAACACTGGAATGTCGAGTTCGAGCTTGTCGTTCATGACGACCTCCTTTCGCTTTTCTTGGTTTCGGCGCGCGCGTCGCGCAGGATTTCGACACCGCCCTTGATGGCGATGATGGCGGTGGCGAAGCCGACCAGCAGGTCCGGCCAATTGGTACCCAACCACAGCACCAGCACGCCGGCGATCAGGATGCCGCCGTTGGAAATGAAGTCGTTGAAGCTGAAGGTGGTTGCGGCCCGGAGATTGACGTCCGGATCCTTGAGGCGCTGGAGCAGCCGCAGGCAGAGGTAATTCACGACGCCGGCGATCGCGGACATGACCATCATGGTAGGTCCGATGGGCTCGCTGCCCTGCACGTAGCGCCGTCCGACATCGATCAAGATGCCGCCCGCGAAGATCAGCAGCATGACGCCCGAAGCGACCGCGGCGCGTGTCTTCCATGTCTGGCCCCGGGTGAGCGCCACAAGGCTCAGCGCATACACAGCCGTATCGGACAGGTTGTCGACGCCGTTGGCGATCAGCGCGCTCGAGTCCGCGAAGAAGCCGGAAACGAAGAAGCCCGCAGCGATCGCCGCGTTCAGCAGCAGGACGATCCACAGTGTGCGGCGCTCCTGCCCGCCATTGTTGTCGTTGCCCGGGATCATCCCATCATCTCCTCAAGTGTCAGCAGGGCCAGGAAGCCGACGAAAAACATCGAGCTGATGAGCGGGGTGTCGGGTTTCTCGTGCGCCTCGACCAGCAACTCCTCCGTGACGAGGTAGAGCAGCGCCATCAGCCCGAAGCTGAGGAAGCCGGCGATCATCACCGGCGACAGCGCGGCGACCGGCACGGCAGCGAGCGCGCCGATCGGCAGCAGCAGGGCCAATGCCGAGACGATCACGATGATGCGCAAGCGCGAGCGATAGGTTTCCGCCAGCTCGTCGGTCAGCGTCAGTCCCAGAAATAACACTTCCAGAGTGAGCGCGATCGTCAGCAGGAGACCTGCCTTCTCGCCCGCCACGAAAGCGAGGCCGAGCACCAGGCCGTCGACCAGAATGTCGATGCCGATCGCGGCGAGTAGCGCCATCGGCCCCTTGAAGCGGGCCTCAAGAGCCTTGAGCCCCAGCATGGTCGCGACGCCCGCCGCCCCGCCGATCAACGTCGCGCTGGGCGATGCCTCATGCTTGACCTGCGGCAGGATTTCGGTCGCTGCCGCCGCGAACACGACGCCGGCAGCGAGATGCTGTAGGCCCGCCACGAGGCCAGGTTTCAACTTGGTGCGGCTCGCGACAATCGCGCCGAGCACGACCGCCAGCACAGGCGCAAGCGTATAGAGCAGTGCCTGCATTTCCTAGGACTCCTCCGGGGTTCGGTGGCAGACGCGGATCTTCCCGCGTCGCGTGAACGCGATCGATCCGCCCGCCACGACAGCCCGCGAATGGTCGCCGCGAAACTCGTCACCGGTTCGCTGCGCGCGCAGGATCTCGGTCCTGCCCTTCGGCAGCCAGGTGACGGCCATTTTCAAGCCGTCATCGATGAAGTCGACATCGGCGCGTGTGCCGTCGTCGCAGTACATGATGCGCTGCGCGATTAGTTTCGACGTCAGATGCTTTTCATGCGCCGGCTCGGTAGGCTGGGTCGGCGCTGGATTACACGCCCCTATAACCGCCCCGGAGACGAGAACGACGCCGAGGCGCGCGATCGCCAGACCGGCCCGATTCAGGCCGCACAAGGTTGTCACATTTGAAATCGACGTGTCAAACATCGGTCTCTTCCGACGAAGCGCCCTGTGGCGTTCGAAGGCAGGGCAGTTCATCGCGTGCCTTCCTGCTCGCAGATCCGGGTACGGCCATCGCCTTCCACGATGGTGAGCTGCGACCCCTTGAAGGTCGCGGTGGCTGTTTCGCCGACATATTGCAGGCCCTGCGCTGGCGCGGTCAGCATCATCGGCGGTCCCCCGTTGGAGCGCCGCAAATCGATCTGCAGGCCGTTGTCCTTGTAATCGACGAACAGCGGTTCCCCGTCGGAACAGCGATATCTATGCCGCCCCATTTCCCCGGTCGCCACGGCGCTGTCGGACGAATGGATCTGCTGCTCCGTTGGCGGGGCTGGCGGCTTTCTTTCCGAGCACGCCGCGAGCCCGACAACGAGGATGACGGCGGGCAGCACCCGCTTACAGTGCATCATCATCGCGCCTTCCTCCTGTAGCGGAAGGGGACGCGCTGACGATTGATAGCCCGGGCAGGCTGACCTACCCGCCAGCGGAGATAGGTTGCGAGGCGATCGTCAGATTCGACCATCAGGGATCGCAGGCGGCGCAACATCATCGCCGCGAACGGCAGGGAGAGCGCCCCGCGCAGCGTGCAGCTATGCGTTAGCCTGGTGCCGCCATCGTCCCCCGCCAGCTCGTACCGCTCTTCGAGCGTGAACAGATAGGGGATGCCGCAGGACCAAGCGAAGGCGTGCGGTTTATCGAATCGATCAATCCGTGCTGGCGTCCGAATTGGCCGGGTGATGCCCTGGATCGCAAAGGTGCATTCTGTGTCGCCGAGCCGGGACGGATCATCGAGAAATACGAGCGGACTCCACGCCCGGCGATGATCCGGATCGGTGAGTGCCGACCAGATGCGCAGTGGCCCGCCGTGAAGCATCGAGCTGGTTATGGTGCGAGGCATATCCCCATCTCCCAGAGATGGGCGGGGCGATCGCGGATCGCCCCGCCCATCCATCAGGCCAAGTTGTTCACGAAGGTCTGACCGTGGTCGTCCCCTTCATGCTCCTCATTGTAGTGCTCGGGTTTCTCGATCACTTTCTGCCCGAACCGGGCATAGAGTGTCGGCAGCACGAACAGCGTAAGAAGCGTCGCCGAGATCAGACCGCCGATGACGACCGTCGCCAAAGGCTTTTGAACCTCTGCGCCGGCGCCTTCGCCCAGCGCCATCGGCACGAAGCCGAGGCTGGCGACTAGCGCGGTCATGATGACGGGTCGCAGACGCTGCATCGCGCCAACATGCGCGGCTTCCTCGCGGCTCATCCCTGATCGGATCAGATCTTGGATCGAGCTGACCATGACGAGGCCGTTGAGGACCGCGATGCCCGAGAGGGCGATGAAGCCCACTGCCGCCGAGATCGAGAAGTCCATGCCCCGCAGGAACAGCAACAGGACGCCGCCCACCAGCGCGAAAGGCACGCCGGTGAACACGATCGCGGCGTCGCGGACCGATCCCAACGCCCCGTAGAGGAGCAGCAGGATCAAGATGAAGCAAGCCGGAATGACCAGCTTCAGCCGTTCGCTTGCCGATTGGAGGTTCTCGAACTGGCCGCCCCATTCGAGATAGGTGCCGGCAGGCAGCCGGAGTTGGCTGCCGATCGCCGCCTGCGCATCCGCCACGACGGATCCGACGTCGCGGCCACGCACGTTGGCTTGCACCACCACGCGCCGCTTGCCGTTCTCGCGGCTGATCTGGTTCGGACCATCGACCACCTTGATCTCGGCGACGCTGGACAGCGGTACATAGCCGCCGCCTGCCACCGGCACCTGCACCTGTTGGAGCAGGCCGATGTCGGCACGCTGCGCCTCCGACAGGCGGATCACCACGGGGAAGCGACGGTCGCCCTCGAAGATCTGGCCCGATGTTCGCCCGCCGATCGTCGCAGTCACGGTGTCCTGCACATCCTGAGCCGTAACGCCCAACCGCGCCATCGCGTCGCGGTTGACGCGAATGTCGAGCATGGGAAGACCGGTCGTCTGCTCCACCTTCACGTCCGCTGCGCCTTGCGTTCTGCGCAGCACCGCCGCGATTTGCTCGGCCGTCCGGTTCATCTGGTTGAAGTCGTCCCCGAACACCTTCACCGCGATGTCGCCGCGCACGCCGGCGATCAGCTCGTTGAAGCGCATCTGGATGGGCTGGGTGATCTCGTAGGCATTTCCCGGAATCTTCGCGAGATTACCCTCGATCCGGCTGACCAGCTCCTCCTTGGGAAGCTCAGGATCCGGCCAATCCTTGCGCGGCTTCAGGATGACGAACATGTCGGTCGCGTTCGGCGGCATCGGGTCGGCCGCCAGCTCGGCGGTGCCCGTCTTGGAATAGACGAATTGCACCTCCGGCTGCTTCGACATCATCCGCTCGATCGGCACCTGCATCGCCTGGCTCTGCTGGACCGACGTTGCCGGAATGCGGAGCGACTGGATCAGCAAATCGCCTTCGTCGAGCTGCGGCAGGAACACCGAGCCGAGCGTAGTGAAAGCAAGCGCCGCCACCACAAGGCTTCCCACACCCGCACCGATCGTCAGCGTCGGGCGCTTCATGGCCCGGTCGAGACCGGGTTCGTAGCGCTTCTTCAGCCACGTGATGATGCGGCCGTCCTTCTCCTCGACCTTCTTCGACAGCCAGATCGCAATCATCGCCGGCACGAAGGTGAGAGAGAGGATGAAGGCGAAGGCGAGCGCGATGATGACGGTCAGCGCCATCGGTCCGAACGTTTTACCCTCCACGCCGGTCAGCGTGAGCAGCGGTACGTAGACGAGGATGATGATTGCCTGCCCGTACACAGAGGGACGGATCATCTCACGCGCAGCGGCTGCCACGGTCGCGAGCCGTTCCTTGACGCTGAGCAATCGGCCTTCATGATGCTGTTGCTCGGCAAGCCGGCGCAGCGCGTTTTCGACAATGATGACGGCGCCGTCGACGATCAGACCGAAGTCCAAAGCCCCAAGGCTCATCAGATTGGCCGAGACCCCAGCGCGCAGCATACCAAAGCCTGTCAGCATCATGGTGATCGGGATGACCAACGCCGCGATCAGGGCCGCACGGAAGTTGCCGAGCAGCAGGAAGAGCACGACGATGACCAGCACCGCGCCTTCGGACAGGTTTTTCGCGACCGTCTTGATCGTCGAATTGACCAGCTCGGTGCGGTTCAGCACCGGCTGAATTACGACGTCAGGAGGCAGCGAAGCGTTGATCGTCTTCAGTTTCTCAGCGACCGCGGTCGACACGATGCGGCTGTTCTCGCCGATCCGCATGATCGCCGTGCCGACGACGACTTCGGTACCGTTCTCCGATGCCGAACCCATGCGGATCGCCTGACCCGTCTTCACAGTCGCAACTTGTTCGACCGTGATCGGCACGCCGTTACGTGTCGCGATCACGGTCCTGGCCAACTCGCTGGCATTGCGAACGAGCGCATCCGAGCGAACAGCCAGACCTTCGCCATTGCGATTGACGAAGCCACCGCCGACGCTGGTGTTATTGCGCTCCAGCGCATTTCCCAGGTCCGTCAGCGTGATGCCGAGCGAGGCCAGCTTCTGCACGTCGGGCACGACGAGGAACTGCTTGGCGTAACCGCCAATCGAGTCGACACCGGCGAGGCCCGGTGTGGTCTTCAGAAGCGGCGTCACGATCCAGTCCTGCGCGGTGCGCAGGTAGGTCGCCTTGTCCTCTTCGGTCGTCAGTCGCTCGCCCTCTGGCGTGATGTAGCTGCCATCGGGCTGTTGGCCCGGTTCACCGGGCTTGTGCTTGTCGTCCTCGCGATGATCGAGACGAACGGTGTACATGTACACCTCGCCCAGGCCTGTCGCGATCGGACCCATTTCAGGGTTCACGCCGTCGGGCAGATTCTCTTGCACGCCCCGCAGACGCTCGCCCACCTGCTGGCGGGCGAAATAGATGTCCGTCGCGTCCGAAAAGACCGCCGTGATCTGCGCGAAGCCGTTGCGGCTCAACGAGCGCGTATATTCCAGGCCGGGGGTGCCGGCGAGCGCGGTTTCGATTGGAAACGACACCTGCTTCTCGACCAGCTCGGGCGAGAGGGCAGGCGCGCGGACGTTGATCTGGACCTGATTGTTGGTGATGTCCGGCACCGCGTCGATCGGTAGCCGGTAGAGGGAAAAGGCGCCGATGGCGGCGACGATGACGGTGAGGAGCAGGACTAGCCAGCGCTTCTCGACCGCCCAGGTTACGATACGGGCGATCATGGCTTAATCCTCGTGGCTCGCTTCGCCCTTGCCGATCTCGGCCTTGAGCGTGAAACTTCCGGTGGTGGCGATCTGTTCGTTGCCGGTCAGGCCCGACCGGACGATCACCGTGTCGCCCGACGCATCGCCGAGCTGGACCGGGGTCGCCTTGAAGCCGGTGGGCGTGCGCACGAACACGACCGACTTGCCCTCGAAACTCTGGACCGCCGTCGTCGGCACGCGGACCGCCCCGCTCCCGCCGCTGCCCGTGAGCTGCACGGCTGCCGTCACAGGCTCGCCGACCCGCCATTCGCCACCGCGATTGTCGAGGGTGGCGAGCGCAGGCACGAGCCGCGTCTGCGGATCAAGCGCCGGCGACACGAAGGTCACGCGGGCGGTCGCCTGACGGCCTGCCGCCTTCACCAGCACCGTATTGCCGGGACGCACCCGGCCCGCATCCTCGGGCTTGAGATTAAGCGCGATCGACACCTGGCTCAGGTTGGCGATGCGATAGAGTTCGGCATCCGCCGCGACCGTTTGTCCCAGCGTCACGGGGCGCGCAATGATCTGGCCCGAGATCGGCGCGGCAATGCCGAGCCGGTTGAGCCCGCCGCCGCCGACACCCGCCGCCGAAACCATGCTCTGCGCCTGCGTCAGGGCGATCCGCGCCTCCGTCGCCGCTGTGCGGGCGGCGATCAGATCCTGTTCAGGGGAGACTCTCTGCGCGAACAGCCGCTGTTCGCGCGCGAGGTTCGAATTAGCGAGCTGAAGCCGCGCCCGCGCCGCCTCGACCTCGCCCTTGATCTGCGCCGCCTCGCGGCTTTCGATGACCGCAATGGTCTGGCCGCGTCCGACCGATTGGCCGAGGTTACGGGTGAGCGCGACCACGCGTCCCGCAATTGCGGCCGAGACGACCTGCGTTCCCTGTGGGTCGCCCTCGATGATCGCGGGCAGCTCGATCGTCCCGGCCCCGCCGATGATCGGCCGTCCGACCTGGACGCCCGCTGTGGCGATCTGGTCGGCACCCAATGTGACGACGCCTTCACCGGCATGACCGCCTTCAGTACCGCCCTTTTCCGTGCCCGCTGCCGTCTCATTGGCAGCTGCGCCTTCGGCAGTTGCCTCGTTTCCGCCATCCTTGCCGCCGCAGGCAGCCAAGAGCAGGGCGAGCGACGCCGCGCCCGCGAGATAAAAGCTCTTCATCACTGATTCCCCCCATTGGGCGCACGAGCGGTCAGTCGCTCCACTTGCGCGCGGGCATTCTGGTAATTGGCAAGCGCGTCGATCGCGGCGACCCGCGTTTCGGCGAGCGTGCGTTCAGCATCGAGCAATTCGAGCTGGCCGAACTTGCCCTCGCGATAGCCGATCCGCGCGATGCGGGCGGCCTCCTGTGCAGCCGCCAGCGCCGGCCCCGACGCCGCACGAGCCGTCGTTGCGGCATTGGCCGCCTGCGCCTGCGCGTCCGTGATCGCCTGTTCGATGTCGAGCGCGGTCACGCGGCGCTGCGCATCCGCCTGGGTCCGCTGCGCGGTCGCCTGCGCAATCGCGGCGCGACCATTGTTGAACACCGGGATCGGGATCGACACGCTGAACACCGCCGCCATGTCGTTGGTCGCTTCCAGGCGGCGGATCGACGGCCCGACGTTCAGGTCAGGCACGCGATTGGCGCGCGCGAGCCGCACGTCGGCTTCGGCAATGGAGAAATCCGCGTTGGCTGCCGCCAGCGCGAGTGTGCCGGTCGTGTTGACCGGTGCCAACGGCCCATAGACGTTCACATCGGGAAGGCGATCGAGCAGCGTGTCATCGAGCAGGCCGTCGATCGGCCGTCCGATCCGACGCGCCAGATTGGCGCGGGCCGCCTCGGCCAAGCGAAGCTGCCGCTCCACATTGGCGTCGGCATTGATACGCGCGACATCCGCGCGCTGTTGCTCGAGTGGCGATGCCCGCCCTGCCTGCACGCGAACGCTCGCGGCCCGCAGCGCATCGCTGGCGATCCGGGCCTGATCGCGGGCTGTCATTACCCGGCGATCGGCCGCGACCGCTTCGACATAGAGCTGCGTTACCTGAAGCCGGACATCCGCCGCGATGATCGCGGCCTGGATCTCGGCCCGGGACAATTGCGCATTGGCGACCGCGACGCGGGCGCCGCGCTTGCCGCCTAGCTCGATCGGGATCGCAAAGCCGACCGTGGTTTCCGCGCTGCGGACCCCCCGATACGGCCCGGAGCCGATGACATTCTCGACTTGGCCTTGAACCACCGGATTGGGCCGCAAGCCGGCGACTGTGCGACCTGCACGGGCCGCGTCGATTCCAGCTGTCGCCGCTTCCGCAGCAGGGGCCGAACCGCCCGCTGCACTGACCGCTTGGTCAAGCGTGTAGACCGGCGCATCCTGCGCAACAGGCGCGGACGGTCCGACCTGCGCCTGCGCCATCGTGGCGCAAGACGCTGCGGCCAGCATGGCCGCGAGGATACGATTCATGAAAATAGGACTCCTGACGATGATCGACAGGGGCGCGCCAACGCACGCCCAAATCGGACGTCAGGCTTGGGGGGGCCTCAAATGGACCATGCCGGTGCGGCCGTCGAGCGACGCAGAGGCGGAGATTGTCGGCTTGGGCACTGTGAGGACGGGGGTATATTCCATCGTCGTGCGCGCAGGCGCGCCGACGTCGTGTCCGTGACAATAATTGTGATGATGCGGGACATTCTTGTCCGAGTCCGATGGCACCTGATCGATGTCACCGGCGGTATGGACCGTGAACTCAACGCCCGCGATGCTTCCCCCCGCCAGATCGGCGGCATGGGCCATGCCGGAGAAGCTGGTCAGGACCAGCATCAGGCATGTCAGGAAAGGCAAAAAGGCTCGCACTAGCTTGCCTCTATCACGGAAGGGTTTTCATGTCATTGCACTAATTCGAACCAAGGGTCACTGAGCCGGAACCCGAGCGGGATCGGTCGCGCCCGTTCCAGGCGAACCCGACCGCAATGGCGACCGCCATCAGGAGTTGCGCCAGCACCGATTGCCAAGTGGGAAACACGCCGAGCATCGACAGCCGTGGCACGTCCGCGAGCGGTGCGATGTTGATAAGGCCGGCTTCCTGGAGCGCGGCGACGCCTTTACCCGCCAGCACGACGGTCAGGACCGCCATGAGCCAGGAGCTATAGCGGAAGAACTGCGCCATCGGCAGCTTGCGACTGTAGCGAAGCATGGCCCAAGCGATCAGGCTGAGCAGTCCAATCGCCGACCCGGCCCCCGCGAGAAGCATCCCGTTGTCACCTTGCGCCGAAAGCGCGGCATAGAACAGGATCGTCTCGAAGACCTCGCGATAAACTACGACGAACGCCAGCCCGAACAGGAACCAGCCCGACCCGCCCGAGAGCGCCCGCGACATCTTCTCGCGAATATAGCGCTGCCACTGATCGGCCTGCGCCTTGCCGTGCATCCAAATCCCGACCGAGAGCAGCACGACCGCGGCGAACAGCGAGCCAAACCCTTCCGTCAGCTCCCGGCTCGCACCGCTGATCCCGATCGCATAGGTGGCGACCGCCCAGGTGATCCCGCCCGCGATGATCGCGCTGACCCAGCCGCCATGCACGTACCGCAGCGCCTCGCCGCGCTCGGCTTTACGCAGGAACGCGATCATGGCGACAACGATGAGCAGGGCTTCGAGCCCTTCACGCAGCAGGATCGTGAACGCGCCCAGGAACGTGGACGCTTCGGTGGCGGCATCAGGCGCGAGCGCCGCTTCCGCATCGTCGAAAAGGCCGCCCAGTACTGCGACCTTCTCCGCGAGATCATCGGGCGACGCGCCCCGGTCGATCGAGGCGCGGAACTCCCCCATCGCGCCCTCGATTCGACCCATCAGCGTCGCGTCGCGCGCGGTGAGTGTTGGCTCGATCGGCTCGAACCCATCGAGATAGGCCGACAGCGCCAGCTCTTTCGCCATGCGCGCATCGCCGCGCCGCGCAGCCGCCACGCTTTCGGCGAGTTTGGCGCGGGCGACCGCGAGCGAGCCGGGAGCCTGTTGTATCACCTGTTCGGGATGACGACGCAGGAACGCGAGCACTGGGTCAGCCTTGGCGTCGCCGATCGCCGCGCCGAGCGCGGCCGGGGTGAGCGCGACCAGGGTTTTCAGGTCCGGAATGCGCCGGCGAAGGGTCGGGTCGGATTTCCAAAGCCGCTCGCCTTCGCGCGCCTGCGCATCCGTGAAGGCGAAGCTCCCGGCTCGGAATGCTAACGCCCAGCGCTGATCGTTGGGCAGATCGGCGAAGCTCTGCATCGCGGTCCCGTCGATGCCTTGCGTCACCACCTGATAGAGCGCGAACACGCTGCGCTGGCGCGCGCGCTCGGCATCGGTGAAAGCAATCGGGGGCGTAGCGAGCTTGGCGGCGTCAGGGCCACGGCCGTTGCCCGTCATCCCGTGGCAGGACGCGCAGGATTGTCGGAACAGTGCATCGCTGGAGACGAGGTTCGGAGCCTTATCGGGCGCGAGCGGCACCGGGTAGGCGCGCAACAGATCGGCCGCGAGCCCGTGCGCCAATGTTGCCACCTGTTCAGTCGGTCCCTTTTCCGCGATCACCGCCTGGAGGTTGGCAGCCCGCTGGATGAGGGCTTGACGCTCCGGCTTCGCCGGCAGGCCCTGAAGCCGTGTCGAGACCGACGCGGCGAACTCCGTCATCTCGGCATATTCCGACGTGCTCTTGATCCGACCGTTGGCGACCGCGCCGCCATAATCGACGGCCATATAGTCGAGCAGCCGCCATGCGGTTTGCACGTCGCCGGGTTCGGCGATTGCCGCAGCAGGGATCAGCAGCGCCGCGAGCGCGGAGAGCAGCCGCAACGAGAGCATTGCCCGGATCAACGCGAGCAGACGCACTACCGCTCTCCCAATTCGCGCCGAGCGCCAGTGACGATTTCATAAGCGGAGTGGAGGAACAGGAGGGCGATGAGGCCGGCGACGGCGAGGTCCGGCCAGGCGCTTCCTGTCCACGCCACCAGACCGGCCGCGGCGATCACCGCCACGTTGGCGAGCGCGTCGTTGCGGCTGAACAGCCAGATCGCGCGAACATTGGCGTCCCCTTCCCGGAAACGCGCAAGCACCAAGGCGGACACGACATTGATCGCGAGCGCGACAACGCCGATTGTGCCCATCAGTTCGGCATCGGGCGCGGTTGCGTTCAGGGCGCGCCAAATCGCGAAACCGATTACGCCCACGCCAAGCGCACCGAGAAACAACCCCTGCGTCAGCGCGACCTTTGCCCTCGCCCGTGCGGACCAGGCAAGCGCGAGAAGACCGATAAGGCTGATCGACCCGTCCCCGAGAAAATCGAGGGAATCCGCTTTCAGCGCTTGGCTATCGGCGATGAACCCGCCGAACAGCTCGGCGACTCCGAAGCCGAGGTTGAGCACCACGACGGTCAGCAGCGCACGGCGATAGGCCGGATCGGTTTGCGCGCGCGCGGGCTCCCCGTGGCACCCGCAGCTTTCGGTAGAAGCATTCATGCGGCCTTCCTTACCACCTCCAGTCGCTGTAGAAGCAAGCGAAATGTGCGACACGTTCGCATAAGCAAGGATGGCATGATGAAGCCGGTGATGATTGGGCAGCTCGCCAGCGAGACCTCGACGAAGGTGACGACGATCCGCTTTTATGAGTCGATCGGGTTGCTCCGATCCGCCCCTCGCACGGCGTCGGGTCGCAGAACCTACGATGCCAGTGACATTGAGCGTTTGCACTTCATCCGCAACGGTCGCCGGCTTGGCTTCTCCGTCGACGAGATCCGTTCGTTGATGGGGCTGGCGCAGAACCCGGACCAGGATTGTGGTGCCGCCTCAGCTATCGCTGCTCAGCACCTCAAGGATGTGGAGGAGAGACTGGCGCAACTCGCGGTGTTGCGGGATGAGTTGGCAATGCTCAGCCAGAGCTGCACCAAGGCGCGCATGGCCGATTGTCGGATCATGAAGGCGATCGGCAAAGGCCACCCTCAAGCCGATCAATAATAATCGGCCAGCCTGAGCTCGCGCACATCACCCGAGGCCATCGTCAGCTTTACGAGGGTGCCAGCAGGCCGGGAGCGCACTTGCCAGAGCTCCCCACGCGTATAGTTCGCATCGATCGAATGGCCGTTCACCGCCACGATCCGGTCGCCGACCGCCCAGCCAGCCTTTTCCGCGGGACTGTTCGCCGCCACATGAACAACGGTGAGCGCCGTTGGTGAGGCTGCGAGGCCAAGGCCGCTACGGTCCTTCAGCATCGGCAGGCGACGACGAGGACCGAGTGGCCGGAGCCACACGAATCCGGCGGTCACGTCGAACACCACGTCGAATTGAGCGATCAGCGGTAGGCCGACATTGCCAACCGTGCTGGTGGAGAGCCAAGCTCTCATCCCGAGTGTGGGGACGTTCGAGACGCCAAGCCCTTCGATGTTGATGTTCTGGATCGTGAAAGCATCGTTGATACGCACACCATCGACGCCGCCGATCGCCGCGGTCGAGACGAGCTTCCCGTTCAACAGCCCTTGATCGCGGGCATAGGCCGACGAGAGCATCAGCGCGGCCGAGCTGCCAAGATCGATCATCAAGGGCACGGGAGGCAAACCCGAGACGGAAGCTCGAATGAACAGCTCCTGCTTGGCACCGCGCCCGAGCGCGACAGCGCGCCAGTCGGGACCGGCGAGAAACGTGCCTGACTTGACGACCGCCATACGCCTTTTCGCGAAATCGAGCGCGATGCAGCTACCCGTGAACATATCGGCACCGAGGAGGATATCGATCGGTCGTCCGAAGGCCGCCGACACTGAACTCAGATCACCAACGACGGCAAAGGGTAAGCGACGGGTTTCGCGGGCGAGCTGTACGTCGATGTCGCGGACCAGCAGCACCGGGGCCTTGGCGCTCAGCCCGCTAATCATGCGCCGCTCACCATCGTTCAAGCCGAGCTTCGCCGCGAGCGCCGTGCTCATGATCGACGCGCCGCTGCCACTGTCGAGCACCGCCCGCACCGGCACTCCGCGCACTTGTGCCGAAACAAGGAGGGTATCACCCGTGCCGACTTCCAGCGGCTCCCATTCGAGGTGAGCCGCACCGAAGTTCCACGAGCCCGCAGACCGGGAAGTCTGTCGCGCGAGCGTTGGAGAACCGAGCACCAAGCCGGTTCCACAGGCCACCAGCCGCGCCACTAATGAGCGTCGAGACATACCGATTGCTTCAACACGGGCCGTCAAAAAGCCACCTCCAGCCCCCCGTCCGCAGGAGAGCAAATTGCGGTTACATGCTCCAGCCACTGGAGGAGCAAGTGCTTTTGGTGCGCCCGAAAATCCTCAGAAGCGCTTGGAGAACTTTAGATGAAGGATGGTGCAGACCGCTTAGATGCCTTCCCGATAACGAACGGTTCCGGGGGACGCTGGGCCGATCGGGACCGCGAACGGTGTAAACGCTCGCGCTAAGTGGCGGCATTCTGATCGCGCTATTTGTCGGCGAGCGTCGCTACGCGGCTACCGGCTTGGTCTCGGCCGATCGCACATAGGCGTAGAGTTTTGGCTTGGAGATGCCGAGCATCGAGCAAATCTTGGCGATCGGCATCGTGTTCTCGTGGTAGAGCCTGACGGGCAGGTCGCGCTTGTCCTTGCCGAGTGCGGCCGGCCGGCCACCCTTCTTGCCGCGAGCGCGGGCTGCGGTGAGACCGGCCTGGGTCCGCTCGCGGATCAGGTTGCGCTCGAACTCCGCCAATGCCCCGAACAGGTGGAAGGTAAGCTTGCCCGACGTGGTGGTCGTGTCGATCGCCTCGTGCAGGCTCAGCAGCCCGACCTTTTCCTCGTCGAGGTAGGTCATCCATCCGATCAGATCACGGAGCGAGCGGCCGAGCCTGTCGAGGCGCCAGACCACCAGTGTGTCGCCGGCGCGAAGCAGCTCCTTCACCTTTTCCAATCCAGGGCGAGCGGCAGTCGCCCCGGAGGCCTTGTCGGTGATGACCTTCTCGCAGCCGGCAGCCTTCAGCGCATCACGCTGGAGGTCCAGGTTCTGCTCGGCGGTCGATACGCGGGCGTAACCGATTTTCATGCGTAGGGCCGGTGGCGCCCCGATCGGGCGCGGTTTGGGAAGAAAGTCGTCATCGGCAGGTCTATGTTGCCCTAGTTTTCTTTACCGGGTAGATTTACGTCGAACAGGCCGGTTTGGCAACGCGAGCGGACTCGCATGGCGATGGGCAGGCAAATCTCCGTTTTCCTTACCTGCGACACGGACCGTCGGCGGTGACGCATCCGGCGCTTGTCCCGCCGCTGGCGATCGAGCGCTACCGCGTCCTTGAACCGCACCTCGCCGATGGCATCCCGCTCGCGGACCTCGCCCGCACCGGCACGCTGAGCGAGCGGACGTTGCAGCGCTGGCTCGGGCGCTACCGTGCCGAAGGACTTGCCGGTCTCGCGCGTCTGCCGCGCAACGATCGGGGCAGGCTGCACCTGCCGGAACATCTGGTCGAACTGACCCGCACTCTCGCCACCAAGCGCCCGCGACCCCCGGTCGCCGCCATTCACCGAAAGGTGCAGGAACTCGCCATCGCGCATGGACACCGAACCCCCAGCTATGCGGCCGTCGCGCGTGTCGTCAGGGCGATACCGGCAAGCCAGATCGCCGCAGCCTCCGATCCGGCCGTCTACCGCGACCAGCACGAGCTAGTGCATCGGCGCGAAGCCGCGACCTCGAACGAGATGTGGCAGGCCGATCATACCGTTCTCGACATTCTCGTGCTCGATGATGCCGGAACCCCGGTGCGTCCTTGGCTGACCGTCATCGTTGACGATCACAGCCGAGCCATCGCCGGTTACTTCCTCAGCCTCGATGCCCCCAGTGCCCTCAACACGGCGCTCGCCTTGCGGCAGGCGATCTGGCGCAAGCCCAATCCCGAATGGATCGTCAGCGGCATTCCCGAACAGCTTTACGTCGACAACGGCTCGGATTTCATCTCCGAGCATATCGAGCAGGCGTGCATCGCCCTCAAAATCCGCCTCATCCATTCGCTGCCGGGGCGTCCTCGCGGGCGCGGCAAGATCGAGCGGCTGTTCCGCACCATCAACGACATGTTCCTGCCCGACCTGCCCGGCCACCTGATCGCGGGCAAGCCGCTGTCGGCGCCAGTGCTCACGCTCGACGAGCTGCGCGCCCGCTTCGAGGCGTTCGTGTGCGGCGTCTATCATCGTCGCCCGCATGGCAGCACCGGCGAACCGCCGATCACGCGCTGGCAGAAGGGCGGGTTCCTGCCCGCAATGCCCGACAGCCTTGAACAGCTCGACATGCTGCTCGTGCACGTGCCCAAGCCCCGTAAAGTGCTGCGCGACGGCATCCGTCTGATGGGCAGGCGCTATGTCGAACCCACGCTCGCGGCCTTCGTCGGCGAGCAGGTCGAGGCGGTCTATGACCCCCGCGACCTGACCGAGATCCACGTCTACCACCAGGGCCGGTTCGTCTGCCGTGCGCTCAGCTCCGAGCACGCTGGGCACCCGTCGTTGCGCGCGATCCAGCGCGCCCGGCGCGGCGCGAAGGAGCGCGACAAGCAGGTGCCTGCCCCCACGGAGACCTTCGATGGCGACCAAGAGGATACGGCTTCCCGGCCCACCACCTACCGAGGGCTCCGGCTCTACGCCGCTGACGATTGAGTTCCTGGTCGAGCAGCCGTTCCTGGCGACCCGCGAACATGCCCGGTTCGTCGAGTTTGCCGAAGCCTGCGCGCACTACCGCTATATCGGCGTGTGTCATGGCCGGCCGGGCGTCGGAAAGACGCGATCGGCGCGCGAGTTTTCCAGCTTCCCCGACCTGGGGGAATATGCCGCGCTCCGTCCCATTGCCGCGCTCCTTGGCGAAAAGGTCGCTCGCTGCCGCGCCGTCTTCTACACCGTGTCGGTCAGCAACACGCCCAAGACGATCGACGCGGTGTTGGGCCTCAACCTCATTAAGCTGGGCTATGCCCGGCTGACGGTCGCGGGCGGCTCGCAGGACGAAATCACCCATGACGCCGCCCGCATCGCCTGCCCCCTCGTCATCGTCGACGAGGCCGACCGCCTGACCATAAAGTCGCTCGAACATCTCCGCGACATGGCCGATCGCCACGGCTTCGGGCTGATCCTGATGGGTATGCCGGGCTTGGAGAAGCGCCTCGCCCGCTATGCCCAGCTCTACTCGCGGATCGGCTTCGTCCACGAGTTCAAACCGCTTACCGAGACCGAAATGCGGCTGCTGCTCGCGACCCACGCCGGCGATTTCGGGATCAGCTTCGACCCGGCCCAACTCGACGCGATCGAAGCGCAGGCAGCCGTGATCCGCATCACGCGCGGCAACTTCCGGCTCATGGAGCGCCTGTTCGCGCAGATGCGGCGGATCATGACCCTCAACCGCGTCGAGGAGGTCACCGCTGACATCGTTCAGGCCGCGCGCGATTGCCTCGTCATCGGACCCGGCAACTGACAAATAGCGCGATCAGAACGCCGCCATTTAGCGCGAGCGTTTACACAGGATAAGATCCATACCGTTTCCGGAACCACTTTCTTGTTTCCTCTTCGAAATTGGACTGTGCTGATGAGTTTGAGCGATGGTGGCTTCGCTCATACACTACGCGCTACCAGGCCCCTGCCCGTTTCTTAGGCTTAACGTTGTAGCTCAAGACCCCGGGGGCTCAGCCTCCCTTCTCCGGTTCTTGCCGCTGCGCAAATCCCTCGATCTACCTGCCGCCGTCGTGTGGTCGCACGGCATCATCCAAAGACCTATTTAGGCCGTCATGACTAGCCAATCTTCGCCATAAGGCGCCCCGCCGCCCCCTGCTCTGCCGCGAGATTGCGATTATAAGCGAGCGGCATCCGCGGCGACTTCCACCGCAGCGCGTCCATGATGCCGGCCAAATCCTCCCCGCTGGCGAACAGGTCCTGATTGAGCCCGATCCGCGTCGAGTGCGCACTGATCCCCTTCAGCAACCGCGCCAGATCGTCCGCCGTCAAATCGGGCAGCGCGCCACGGTCGAACGCGCGGCCGATGATCGACCGAAAGATTGGTCCGATCGAGCCCGGGTGCAGCGCGACGGTGCCGATGTCATATTCGACGCGCGCCTTCACCGCCGGCTTGGACAGCGTCTTGCGCAGATCCCACGTCTCCCGGCCCGAGATGCTGTCGATCGGCCGACCGCGCACGGCTGCCCGCGCCTTGTAGCGCCGCACCTGCACCCGCCGGAACAGCGGCCCTGTCGTGATCCCCGCCGCTTCGGTCCACGCCGCGATCGCCGCGACGGTGCGCGGGCTGAGGTAGGCGGTCGCCCCCTCCCCGTCTTGATCGCCCTTATGACGCAGAATCTGCAGCAGCCGCGCTTCGGGATCGATCGCCTCCTCAATATGCTCAATGGCGACCGCCACCAGTTCGGAGGCGCGCAGCCCGGTGTCATAAGCGGCCGATAGCAGCGCCCGATCACGCAGCCCCGGCAGATCCTCGCCACAACTCTCGAGCAGCGCGCGGATGTTGAGCCCCCGCGCCTTGTCGCGCTCGACGTCGCGCACCGGGCCCTTGAACCGCAGCGGCCGCGCCTGCTTCTGCGCAGCCCCCTTCTCGCGGCGCACCGCTTGCAGCCGCAGCTTCACCAGCGGCGCCGGCGTCGGATCCTTGAGTTCGAGCAACTGATGGATCTTGGCGATCGACGCCTTGTAGCGGGATAGCGAGGCTGGGCGGCTCCCCTTGCCTGCCCGCGAGTCGAGATAGTCGGCCACCGTCTCGGCCGTCGCCGGCAGTGCAATCCGGTTGTTGCGCCTACACCACGCATCGAACGCCTCGACGTCGGACTTGAGCGCACGGATGCTATGGGGCGATGAAGCGGCCTGATAGGCGGCGATCAGGCCCTCGTTGACGGTGATGCGCTCGCCGGCGCGCATCTGCACGATCGTCCACGCAAGGTCGGCCGGCGCCCTGACGGCCGGCAGGACAGCCTCAGGCGGCGCTACGGGGATTTCTGGCCCTTCCCGGGCGGTTTCGGTGCTCACGACGCGCCTCGCTCCTCAGCCGCGCTTGTAGCCCACCTTATA
>NZ_LUFI01000067.1:0-27473 GCF_005281675.1 Sphingobium sp. MP9-4
CGCGCCCGATCGCAGCGGGGCCGCGGCTTCGGGGCTGGAGCGCGCGGCGATCGCGACCGGCGCCATTGCCGACGCGTCGCGGATCGCGCCGGTCGGGCTGTTCCAGCGGCGGCATGAAGCGGGGCGGGATTCGCTCTGCGTCCTTCCCGCCAAGTCGGGCGACTATCGTTTCGGGCTGGAGGCGATCTTCGGCACCGAACAGAGCTGCCATGGCGCGGGCACGGCGCGGCGGGCCGGCGACAAGCTGATCCTTAGCTTTTCCGGGGGCAGGAAGTGCATCATCGTCGCCCAATATGATGGCGACCAGGTGGCGCTGCCCGGCGTGGTCGACATGGCCTGTGACCGGCTGTGCGACGGGCGCGGCAATCTGGAAGGGGTGACCTTCCCGCGCATCGCCAATGATGCGGGCGCGGCCCTGCGTGCGCGCGATCGCGAGGATGAACCGCTGTGCGAGGCGGACTGAACGGGACGGACTGAACAGGGCCGGCATTTTGGCCGGCCCCATCAGGTTGATCAGCGATAGCCGGCTGCGGCGAGCAGGGCGACCAGGTCCATCCGCTTGACCTTCAGCGATTCCGGCGCCGACACGTCGATCCATTCGTCGGGCGAATGGCCCCGGCCGCCGGTCGCCGCGCGCGGGATGGTGATGGCCGGGATGCCCAGGCTCATCGGCACATTGGCGTCGGTCGAGCTGAAGCTCATCCGCGCGGTGACGCCTTCGGCAGCATAGGCAGCGGCGGTCTGGCGGACCAGCGCCGTATCGGCAGTGGTGCTGCCGGCCGGACGATCGCCCACGACCTTCTTGTCGACGCGGATCGGACCTTCCTTGATCGAGCGGGCGCCATTTTCGGTCTCAACGGCCTTGTCCACCGTGGCGAGGAACGCCTGTTCCAGCTTGGCCAGTTCAGCCGCGCTTTCCGATCGCATGTCGACCTGCAGCCAGACTTCCTGCGGGATGGCGTTGACCGAGGAGCCGCCGCCCACGACGCTGGCGCTGTAGGTCGTCTTGGGCGACTGGGGCACCGGAATCTTGTAGAGATCGACGATCGCCTGGCTCATCGCCGTCATCGGATTGACTAGGCCGAAGGCGCCGAAGCTGTGGCCGCCGGGGCCGGTGAAGGTCAGGCGATAGCGCTTTGATCCGACGCCGCCATTGATCAGGCCATCGACCGAGCCATCGTCGATCGAGAAGAAGCTGGCGATGCGGTCCTTGTATTTGCCCTTGTGGAACAGCTGCTTCATGCCGCGCAGGTCGCCCAGGCCTTCCTCGCCGACATCGCCGACGAACAATATGTCCATCGGCGCGCTGATGTTGGCGCCGACGATCGCCTTGATCAGGCTCAACTGGGTGGCGAGGCCGGCGACATCGTCCCCGACGCCGGGCGCGTGGAGCTTGTTGCCCTCGCGCCGGACCGTGACCGGCGTGCCTTCGGGAAAGACGGTGTCGAGATGGGCGGACACGACGATCAGCTTGCCGCCCGGCTTGCCGCTGCCACGGCGCAGGCCCAGCACATTGCCGCCCTCGTCAATTTCGACATCGGTAAGGCCGGCGGCGCGGAACATGTCGGCATAGGCCTTGGCCCGCGCCTCTTCCTTGAAGGGGGGCGCCGGAATCTGGGTCAGGGTCACGATATTGTCGACCCACTGGTCATGTTCGGCCTCCAGCGCGGCGAAGGCGGCCTTGACCGCCGGGCGCGCGCGGATCGCGGCAATGGCGCGGGCATCGGCCGGTGCGGTCGCGCTGGTGGGCGTCGCGGCACGGACCGGAACCGACAGGGCCGTGCTGGCCAATATTATACAGAGCGCGAACCGCTTCATTCTGGACCCCTTTTATGATGGGCGCACCGGCATGGGCGCCGGGGTCCGTCTAACCGGGGAGGCCGGCGCGCATCAATGGCCGATATAGCGGCCAGGGCGGTGGTTGACGAACAGCACGGCGTTGATCGCGGCGGCCGACAGGACGGACAGGCCAAAACGCTCGGCATTGAGGATCGGCAGCGAGGCGAGCAGGATCAGCACATCGCAGGCCATCTGGGTGCGACCGGCATTCCAGCCGCGCGATTTCTGCAGGATCAGCGCGACCACGCCGACGCCGCCCACGCCCGCGCCATGGCGGGCGATGGCGAGGATGCCGAAGCCGATGATCGAGCCGCCGAACAGCGCGGCGAAGAAGGGGCTGATCCGGGCGATCTCCATCGCATAGGGCATGGCAAGGCCGACCCCCATGATCGCGATATTGGCGAACAGGGTCTTGAGGCCGAAGGCCATGCCCATCGCCCGCCCGGCGAACAGGAAGAAGGGGATGTTGATCAGCAGGAACAAAGTCGCGGGCGACAGATGGATCAAATAGGACAGCAGCAGCGCGATGCCGGCCATGCCGCCGGTCACCAGCTTTGCCTGTTTCAGCAGCATCAGCCCCATGGCGATGAAGGCGCAGCCGATGGCGATCGCATAGAAATCCTCGGCAGGACTATGCGGCCGCGCGACATGGGCGGGCGGAACGGGCAGAGCAGGCGACGGCGCCGGGGGCGTCGGGTCGATCGAGGTCATGGCATGTCCGAAAAGCGTGAGCGCCCCGTGCCATCCTCTCTTGTCGTCTTTGTCCGCGCCCATAATCGCAGACGGGCAGTCTGAAAAGGGGCGTTAACCGGCGTCGACCTGTTTCGGGCCGAACTGGTCGATCGCTTCGAACAGGCGTGTGAGCGCGATCCGTTCCTCCGCGTGGATTTCCGGGCGCCAGACTTCGAAAAGCAGGACGACGCGGGTGTCATTGCCCCGGTTCCAGGCCTCATGTTCGATGCTGTCGTCAAAGATCAGCATCTCGCCCGGCGCCCAGGCGCGGGTTTCGGCGCCAACCCGCAGCGCGCAATTGTCGGCCACGATCAGCGGCAGATGACAGATCAGGCGGGTGTTGAGCAGGCCATGATGCGGCTGGATATGGGTGCCGGGCTTGAGCAGCGACCAGAGAGCCATGGGCGAACGGCCGGTGATCATCGGGCGATCGGCATGGTCGAGCGCGGCCATGACGGCGGGGCAGCGCGCGGCATGGTCCGCCACGATCTCGCCCTGTTGCCAGAAATAATAGGCGCCCCAGGAGGGATCGTCGCGCAGCGGGTTGTTGGGCGCCGGGCGATCGGTGGGCGTCTGGACATAGGGCGCGAAATCGGGCGCACCGGCGCGGACGTCGTTCAGTTCGGCGATAATGGCGTCGGTTGCCGCTTCAACCGCCGGTACCCAGGCAAATTCGTCGCGCTCGTAAAAGGCGCGCTGCGGCAGGCCAGGAAAATAGAACATGCTGGGCTGCTGGAGATAAAGCTGCGTCTTGCCCAGCAGCAGGTCGGTCGCTTGGGCAATGCGCGGGAGCGTGGGGAGGCCAGCCATCGCCGCGTCGAGATGATCCTCGAAATCCCGGCTGGCGCCGGCGATCGCCTCCTGCGCGCGTTGCAGCGGCGGTTGCAGAGCGGGCGGGGCGCCATGGGCGGCGGCCTGTGCCAGGGCGCTGCGGAACCAGGATGTCGCGCCGCGCAGATCGCCGCGCCGCTGGAAATTCTGCCCCATGGCGAGTAGTGCGGGCAGGTTGCGCATGTCCTGTTGCAGGATGCGGTTGAGCGCGGCCTGTTCGCCGTCCAGATCACCCAGCCGATTGCAGGCCTGGGCCAGCAGCATGGCCGGCGGATCGGCCATTTCGGAGAGGGTGGCGCGCGCCACTGCCGCGTCGCCGCGGCGCAATGCGGCGATTGCCGCGTCCTGTAAGGTTTGTTCGCGTGCCCGATCCGTCATCCGCCCGCCTTAGCCAGCGGAACGGATGGAAGGAAGCGGCTTATTCGCAGGGCACCAGCGCGGGCTGGGCGCTGCGCCGTGCGGTGGCGATGGCGATCAGATAGATGGCCAGGCCGCCCAGCGACAAGGCGCAGCCGATCCAGCCGGTCGACACCAGGCCATAGCCCGCCGCGATCGACAGGCCGCCGAGCCAAGGGCCGAGCGCATTGGCGATGTTGAAGGCGCTGTGGTGCAGTGCGGCGGCCAGCGTCTGGGCGTCGCCCGCAACATCCATCAGTCGCGCCTGCAACGGCGTGCCCATGCCGCCGCCAATGCCGATCAGGAAGACGATGAGGCTGAGGCTCCAGATATTGCCGGCCATGAAGGGGAAGAGGGCCAGCGCCACGGCGCTCCACACGAGGATGCCGATGACGGTGCGGTTGAGCGCGCGGTCGGCGAGCCAGGCGACGGCGAGATTGCCGACCGTCATGCCCAGGCCAAAGACGATCAGGATCAGCGGCACCAGGGTTTCGGACACATGGGTCACCTCGATCATGGTCGAGGCGACATAGGTGTAGACCGCGAACAGGCCGCCAAAGCCGATCGCGCCGGTCAGCAGGGTCAGCCAGACCTGTGACTTGCCGAGTGCGCTCAACTCGCGCATCGGGCTGGCCTTCGGGTCACCGGCGTCGCGCGGGGCGTAGAGCGCGACCAGGCTCATGGTCAGCACGGCGAGCGCGCAGACCACGAAGAAGCCCGAACGCCAGCCCAGTATCTGGCCCATCCAGTTGGCGACGGGCACGCCCAGCACCGTTGCGATGGTGAGGCCCGACATCACCTTGGCGATCGCCAGGGTGCGCTTCTCGATCGGCACCAGGCTGGCCGCGACCAGCGCCGCGACGCCGAAATAGGCGCCATGGGGCAGGCCCGAAAGGAAGCGGAACAGCAGCATCCAGTGATAGCTGGGCGACAGCGCCGACAGGCCGTTGCCGACCGCGAACATTGCCATCAGCGCGATCAGCAGCGTGCGGCGCGGCAGGCGCGCGGCAAAGGCGGCAATCAGCGGCGCGCCGACCACCACGCCCAACGCATAGGCGCTGATCGCATGGCCGGCGGTCGGCAGGTCGATGTGGAGGTCGCGCGCGAAGAAGGGCAGCAGGCTCATGGAGGCGAATTCGGTCGTGCCGATCGCAAAGGCGCCCACGGACAGCGCGAAAAGGACGAGCGCGGGGTGCGCCTTGTGGGACTGGCTGCCCATGACAAGCTCCATGCTGCAATGCAAAATGACGGAAGTCCGCCAGATGGGCCGAGTGACAGCGATGGTCAAGGCTGCATACGTATGAGATTCTTGCAACTGGCAACGCATCTGGTGCAACGCGGCATCGAATGACGCTTTTCCAATTAATCGTATATGGTATTCATTGAACATGAGCAGGATTGAGATGAACGGGCAGGGTGCCGTGCTGGCGGGGGCTGGCGCCGTGCTGGCGTCGCTGCTGTCGATGAACATGGGCGCGGCCTTTGCCAAGACGCTGTTCCCGATCGTCGGTGCCTATGGCATTGCGGCGCTGCGCATCTTCCTGGCGGCGATCCTGCTGATGCTGTTCCGGCGGCCATGGCGCCGACCGATTCCGGCCGATGTGCGCTGGCCGCTGCTGATCTATGGCGCGACCCTCGCGCTGATGAACCTGCTGATCTATCAGGCGTTCGCCCGCATCCCGCTCGGCATCGCCATGGCCATCGAGGTGACGGGGCCGCTGGCGATCGTGCTGTTCGGGTCGCGCCGGCCGCGTGATTTCCTGTGGCTGGGCGCGGCGGTGATCGGCCTGCTGCTGCTCCTGCCGCTGCGCAGCGATGCCGTGCTTGATCCTTTGGGTGTCATCTTCGCTGTCGGGGCGGCGGCCTGCTGGGCGCTTTATATCCTGACCGGCAAGCGGGTGTCGGGCGCGCTGCGCGGCGATGCGGTCGCCTGGGGCATGCTGGCGGCGGCGATCCTGGTGCTGCCGGTCGGGCTGACCCATGCCGGCGCGTCGCTTTTTTCGCCCTGGGTGCTGATGGTCGGGCTGGCGATCGCCCTGTTGTCGAGCGCCTTGCCCTATTCGCTGGAGATGGAGGCGATGCGGCGCCTGCCCGCACCGGTGTTCGGCCTGTTGCTGAGCGCGGCGCCGGCGATCGGCGCGCTGGCCGGCTTCGTCGTGCTGGGCGAGCGGCTGACCGCGCTGCAGGGCGTGGCGATATTCTGCATCATCGCGGCATCGGGCGGCAGCGCGCTGACGGTGCGTCATGCACCCGCAATCGAGGATGCGCCGCAATAGGGCCGGTCAGCCGCTGACGACGGCCTTGCTGGTATCCAGCATCTTGCCGTTGGTGATGATGACCATGTCGCCGACCTTGGTGACGCCGAACAGCTTCTGCGCAAATTCCTTGGGCACGCCGATGCAGCCATGGGTGGCATAGCCCCATTTGACGTCGCTGCCGTGGATGGCGACGCCGTCGCTGGTCAGCCGCTGCATATAGGGCATGGGCGCGTTGTTGTAGGTGCTGGAATAATGGTCGGCGTCCTTCTGCATGATCGGGAAGGCGCCCAAGGGGCTCTGCTTGTCGGTCGCGCCATAGAGGATGACGGCGGCGCCGATTTCATAGCCGTCGCGGAAGACGGAAAGGGTCTGGGCTTTCAGGTCGACGGTGATGATGACCGGCCCCTTGGCCGGTGCGCCTTCCTCGTCCCAGGCATAGTCGCCATGCTCGAAAGGCCCCTCGATCTTGAGCACGCGCTTGACCGCCAGCGCATGGGGATCGACCTTCATGCCCTGGTCGCTGCGCCGTTCGACCAGCGGCAGCGGCTTGGGTGCGGCGGCGGCCTCGGCCGGTTTGGCCTGGGTCGCGTTGCCGGCGTTGCGATCAATCTTGTCGGTCAGCAGCAGCGCGCCGCCGCCCAGGACGGCGCCGATCAGCAGTTTCGGGCCAAGGCTGCGAGCCAATGTGCCGATGACGCCTGCCATGATCTTCCTCGCTTCATCCTTTGCCGGTCAAGCTAACAGCCTAACCGGCAAAGGTTAAGGTCAGCCTTCGCGCGCCACTTCGGCGGCGGCGATGGCGGTCAGGTTGAGGATGCCGCGCGCGGTGACGCCGGGCGTCAGCACATGGATCGGCTGGGCGGTGCCGATCAGCATCGGCCCGACCGTGGGCGAGCTGGACGAGGCGCCGAGCGCCGTCAGCGTGATATTGGCGGCGTCGAGGTTCGGCATCACCAGCAGGTTGGCCGGCCCCTCGAACCGGGAGTCGGGGATCAGCCGTTCGCGCAGCGCCTGGCTGAGCGCGGCGTCGGCGTGCATTTCGCCATCGACCGCCAGTTCCGGCGCGGCCTGGCGCACCAGGTCGAGCGCGGCGCGCATCTTGCGGGCGCTGGGGCTGTTCGAGGCACCGAAATTGGAGTGCGACAGCAGCGCCACGCGCGGCTTCAGGCCGAAATGCTGCAACTCGGTCGAGGCCAGCAGTGTCATTTCCGCAATCTGGTCCGGCGTCGGGTCCGGCACCATATGGGTGTCGGTGATGAACAGCGCGCCGGCGTCGAGGATCAGGCCCGACAGCGCATAGATGCGGCTGTGGTTGGGCGCGCGATCGATGATGCGCAGCACATGTTCGACCTGGCCCCAATATTCGGAGCGGCCACCGACCAGCGCGGCGTCGACCCGGCCGGTACGCAGCAGCATGGCGGCGGTGACGGTCGGGCGGCGATAGACATGGCGCAGGATTTCGTCTGGCGGCACGCCCTTGCGCGCGGCGATGGCGCGATAGGCCTCGACCAGTTCGCGCATGATGTCATGATCCGTCTCGGGATCGATCACCTCGACATCGCGGTCGAGCTGGAAGCTGAGGCCCATGTCGGCCAGCTTCTGTTCCAGCAGGCGGCGGCGTGCGACGATGGTCGGCTTGACGATGCCTTCGTCCAGACCGTCCTGGATCGCACGCAGCACGCGCTCATCCTCGCCCTCGCCATAGACGATGCGGCACTGGCTGCCGCGCGCGGCGTGGAAGACCGGCAGCATCAGCTGGCCCGAGCGGGTGTTCTGGTGCGATAGGGCGCGCTTATATTCTTCCAGGTCCAGCGTCTTGGTGGCGACGCCGCTGTCCATCGCCGCCTTGGCCACGGCACCGGCAATCTCGCCGATCAGGCGCGGATCGAACGGGGTCGGGATGATGTAATCGGCGCCGAACACCAGCTTGCGACCGCCATAGGCCTGCGCCACGCTGTCATGTGCGGGCATGCGGGCGAGGGCGGCGATCGCGTCGGCGGCGGCGACCTTCATGGCCTCGTTGATCTGGGTCGCGCCGCAATCCAGCGCGCCGCGGAAGATATAGGGGAAGCACAGGACGTTGTTGACCTGGTTCGGATAGTCCGAACGGCCGGTGGCGATGATCGCGTCCGGGCGCACTTCGCGCGCGGCTTCCGGGCGGATTTCCGGCTCCGGATTGGCGAGCGCGAAGATCAGCGGATTGGGCGCCATCAGCGGCAGCCATTCCGGCTTCAGCACGCCCGGCGCCGACAACCCTAAGAACAGGTTGGCGCCTGGCAGCACGTCGGGCAGGGTGCGCGCGTTGGTGTCGCGGGCATAGCGCGCCATGTTGGGCAGCATGCCTTCGCGGCCCGAATGGATGACGCCGTCCTTGTCGGTCATCGTCACATTGTCGATCGGCAGGCCCATCGAGACGAGCAGGTCGACGCAGGCGAGCGCGGCGGCACCGGCGCCCGAGGTGACGAGCTTTGCATCGGCCAGGGTCTTGCCCTGCAGCACCAGCGCGTTGCGCACGGCGGCGGCGACGACGATGGCGGTGCCATGCTGGTCGTCATGGAAGACCGGAATGTTCATCCGTTCCTTCAGGCGCCGTTCGATCTCGAAACATTCGGGCGCCTTGATGTCTTCCAGATTGATGCCGCCAAAGGTCGGCTCCAGCAGGGCGACGGCTTCGACGAACTTGTCCGTGTCGGTGGTGTCGACTTCGATGTCGAACACGTCGATGTCGGCGAATTTCTTGAAGAGGACGGCCTTGCCTTCCATCACCGGCTTCGACGCCAGCGCGCCGATCGCGCCGAGGCCGAGGACGGCGGTGCCGTTGGAGATGACCGCGACCAGATTGCCGCGCGCGGTATAGTCCAGCGCCTTGGCGGGATCGGCAGCGATCTCCTCGCAAGGGGCGGCCACCCCCGGCGAATAGGCCAGCGCCAGATCGCGCTGGTTCACCATGCGCTTGGTCGGCTCGATCGCGAGCTTACCGGGCTGGGGAAGGCGGTGATAGTCTAGGGCGGCGCGGCGGGTGTTATCGTCCATGCGATGCGCCTTAGAGACTGTGTTCCGCTAGGGCAAGCCAGTGCGGTCCGTCCGCGACTCCCACGGCGGCGCAAGGGCATATTGCGCAGCAAGAAAGTCGACGAAGGCGGTTATGGCCAGCGGCGGATTGGCCTGTGGCAGTTGCACGGCATAGAGGGCGACGTCGCTCGACCCTTCATGATCGGGCAGGATCTGGCGCACGTCGCCCTGCGCCAGCGCGTCGCTGATGTCCCACAGCGAACGCAGCGCGATGCCGCTGCCCGACAACGCCAGTTCGCGCACGACTTCGCTGCTGTTGGTGCGGATATGGCTGTGGCCATCGATCGCGACCGGCCCCTTGGGACCGATCAGCCGCCAGGGTAGCTGGCCATCGGCGGCGAGCAGGCGGTGCTGCTTGAGGTCGGCGATGCGCCGCGGCGTGCCGAAGCGCTCAAGATAGGCGGGCGCGGCGCACAGGATGCGGCGATTGGGCGCCAGCCGCCGGGCGGTGAGGCCGGCACCCGGATCGGCGGCGATACGGATGGCCAGGTCCGCCCGGCTTTCGATCAGGTCGACATAGTCGTCCGACAGGTCGAGCCGCAGGTCGACGCGGGGATGGGCGTCCAGGAAAGGCCGGAGATAGGGCGCGAGATGCATGCGGCCAAAGGAGGTCGGGGCGGTGATTCGCAGCGGCCCGGACGCAATCGCCGACACGCCCGACACGCGACGTTCGGCTTCGTCGAGGGAGGCGAGGATCGCGCGCAGGTCGCCATGGAGCCGCTCGCCCGCCGGGGTCAGCGCGAGCCGGCGGGTGGTGCGGTGGATCAGCCGGGCGCCCAGCCTGTCCTCCAGCCGGGCCAGCCGCTTGGACATCATCGCTGGCGATATGTGGAGCCGCCGTCCGGCGGCGGCCAGCCCGCCTTCATCGACGATGCTCACGAACAATTCATGGTCCGGGTCCATCATATTCGTTCACCACGGGAAAGTCTCTATTCGAATAATAGCGTATACACGGCATAATTGGAAAGGCGTAAAAGGACGGCATAGCAAGGAGTGGATTGCATGACCGACCGCATGATCGACCGCGCCGGCCTGAAGGTCGCCGCAACGCTGGCCGACTTCATCGAGCAGCGCGCGCTGCCGGGCACGGGCATTGATGCCGACGCCTTCTGGGCGGGCACTGCCGACATATTGGCGCGCTTCACCCCCGACAATGCGGCGCTGCTGCGCACGCGCGATGACCTGCAGACGCAGATCGATGCCTGGCATCAGGTGCGCCGGGGACAGGCGCACAACGCCGCTGCCTATCAGGCCTTCCTGCGCGAGATCGGCTATCTGGTCGAGGAACCGGCGCCGTTCGGGATCGGCAGCGAGAATGTCGATGCCGAAGTCGCCCGCATGGCCGGGCCGCAGCTGGTCGTCCCGATCCTCAACGCCCGTTTCCTGCTCAACGCCGCCAATGCGCGCTGGGGCAGCCTGTATGACGCGCTCTATGGCACGGACGCCATAGCGGGCGCGGCTTCGGGCAAGGGCTATGATGCGGCGCGCGGGGCGCAGGTCATCGCCTGGGCCAAGGCATTTCTGGACGATGCCCTTCCGCTGGCGACGGGACGCTGGGCCGATCTGGCGGGCGGAGAAATCGTCCTGGCCGATCCGGCGCAGTTCGTCGGCACGAGTGCGAAGGGCAAGCTGTTCCGCCATAATGGCCTGCATATCGAGGTCGTCTTCGACCCGGCCCACCCGATCGGCGCGACCGATCCCGCCGGCATATCCGACGTTATCCTGGAATCCGCGCTGACCACCATCTGCGACCTGGAGGATTCGGTCGCGGCGGTCGATGCTGCGGACAAGGTTACCGCCTATGCCAACTGGCTGGGGCTGATGCAGGGCGACCTGACCGAGACGTTCGAGAAGGGCGGGAAGTCGATGACCCGCGCGCTTAATCCCGATCGCGCTTATGTTGCGCCCGATGGCAGCGCCTTCACGCTGCCGGGCCGCAGCCTGTTGTTCGTCCGCAATGTCGGTCATCTGATGACCACGTCGGCGATCGCGCTGCCCGATGGGCAGGACGCGCCCGAGGGGATCATCGACGGCATCGTCACCAGCCTGATCGCGCTGCATGATCTGGCCAAGGCGGATGGCAACAGCCGGGCGGGCAGCGTCTATATCGTCAAGCCCAAGATGCACGGGCCGCAGGAAGCGGCCTTCACCAACCGCCTGTTCGATGCGATCGAGGATATGCTGGGCATGGCGCGCCACACGATCAAGGTCGGGGTGATGGATGAAGAGCGGCGCACATCGGCCAATCTGGCAGCCTGCATCCATGCCGTCCGCGACCGGATCGTCTTCATCAATACCGGCTTCCTCGACCGCACCGGGGACGAGATGCACACGTCGATGCAGGCCGGGCCGATGATCCGCAAGGGCGAGATGAAGGCGAGCGACTGGATCACGGCCTATGAGGATCGCAACGTCCAGATCGGCCTGGCCTGCGGCCTGTCGGGCCGGGCGCAGATCGGCAAGGGCATGTGGGCGGCGCCCGACCGCATGGCCGACATGCTGGAGCAGAAGATCGGCCATCCCCGGAGCGGCGCCAACACCGCCTGGGTTCCGTCCCCGACGGCGGCGACGCTGCACGCGACCCATTATCATCGCATCGACGTCTTCGCCCGTCAGGAAGAACGCAAGGCCGAGGGCATCGCGTCGCTCGACCGGCTGCTGACCATGCCCGTCGCGGTCGGCCGCAATTTCTCCGAAGAAGAGATTGCGCAGGAACTGGACAATAATGCGCAGGGCATATTGGGCTATGTCGTCCGCTGGATCGACCAGGGCGTCGGCTGTTCCAAGGTTCCCGATATCCATGATGTCGGCCTGATGGAGGATCGTGCGACCTTGCGCATTTCTTCGCAGCATATGGCCAACTGGCTGCTGCACGGCGTCTGCACTGCGGAACAGGTTGATGCTGCGCTGACCCGCATGGCGGCCAAGGTCGATGCGCAGAATGAAGCCGATCCGCTCTATCAGCCGATGAGCGGGCGCGAGGGCGAGAGCCTGGCCTTCCAGACGGCGCGCGCCCTGGTGTTCGAGGGTGTCGAGCAGCCCAATGGCTATACCGAGCCGTTGCTGCACGCCTATCGCGCCCGTGCCAAGGCGGAGGAAGTCCTCGAGATAGCGTAAACTTCGCTGTCACTCTTTCCCATGCTGCGTTAGCCCTGATCGGGTCGCAGCATGGGAGAGGCGCCATGACCATCATCGTCCATCATCTGAACAATAGTCGTTCGCAGCGCATCCTGTGGCTGCTAGAGGAGCTGGGCGAGGCTTACGAAGTGCGCCGCTATGAGCGGGACCGCAAGACGATGCGCGCGCCCGCCGCCCTGCGCGCCGTCCATCCGCTCGGCCGGTCGCCGGTGGTGGAGGTGGATGGCCATCGGCTGATCGAGACCGGGGCGATCATGGAATATCTGGTCGCACGGGCCGGTGGTCGCTTCGGCGCGCCGACTGATGCGGAAAGCGCGATCCGCTGGCGCCAGTTTCTCCATTATGCCGAAGGATCGATGATGCCGCCGCTGCTGGCCCTGCTGGTGGTCGGCAAGCTGGGCCTGCTTGGCCGACCGGCACGGCCGACGGTGCAGGAGATGCTGGACGATCATCTCGACTGGCTGGAAAGCGAACTGGCAAGCCGGCCCTATTTCGCCGGGCCGGACTTCTCCGCCGCCGACATGATGATGAGCTTTCCGATCGAGGCGTCGCGGGCACGCGGCGGGCTTGACGAATCGCGTCCGCATCTGATCGGGTGGCTGGAGAGAATACAGGCGCGGCCCGCCTATCAGGCCGCGCTGCGCACCGGGGGACATTATGCTTACGCCTGATCGCCGCACCTTGCTTCGCTATGCCGCTGCCGGGGTCGCCACTTCGCTGGTCAGCCCGCGCCTGTTCGCGCAGGAAAAGGCAATCGAGGCGCTCCAGTCGATCACGCGCGACGTCACCCCGATCGGCAAGGCCGAGCGCGCCGACCGGCTGGCGCGGGCGCAGAAGATGATGCAGGCACAGGGCATCGACGCGCTGCTGGTCGAGCCGGGCGCGAGCCTCATCTATTATAGCGGCATTCGCTGGTGGCGCTCCGAGCGGCTGACCGCGCTGGTCATTCCGGCCAGCGGCACGCCTCTGGTCGTCTGCCCCTTTTTCGAGAAGCCCTCGATCGACGAATCGCTCGCCATTCCGGCCGAGGTCCGCGTCTGGCAGGAGCATGAAAGCCCCTATGCGCCGATCGCCGATTATCTGAAGGCGCGGGGCCTCGACAAGGGGCGGATCGGCATCGAGGAGACGGTCCGCTATTTCGCGGTCGATGGGCTGAAGGCCGCGCTGCCCGCCGCGACCCTGGCGAAAGACCCGGTGACCCGCGCCATCCGCATGCGCAAGACGGCGGCCGAGATCGCGCTGATGCAGAAGGCGGCGGATGTCACCATGGGCGCCTATCGCTGGACCCATCCGCAGGTGAAGGCGGGCATGACCCCGGCCGATATCGGCGCGCTGATGACGGCCGCGACCAGTGCGCTGGGCGGCAAGGGTGAGTTCAACCTGATCCTGCTCGGCGAAGCGGCCGCCTATCCGCATGGCTCGGGCAAACCGCAGTCGGTACGCGCGGGCGAGGTGGTGCTGATGGATTGCGGCTGCACGGTCGAGGATTATCAGTCCGACATCAGTCGCACCTTCGTCTACGGCGCGGCACCCACGGCGCAGCAGCGCAAGGTGTGGGACGAAGTGGCGCAGGGGCAGCAGGTCGCGATCCGGGCGGCGAAGCTGGGCGTGGCGGCCGGCACGGTCGACGATGCGGTTCGCACTTATTATGAGAAACTGGGCTACGGCCCCGGCTACAAGCTGCCCGGCCTGTCCCACCGCACCGGTCACGGCATCGGCATGGAGGGGCATGAACCGGTCAATCTCGTCCATGGCGAGACGACCAAGCTGGACATCGGCATGTGCTTCTCCAACGAACCGGGCCTTTACCTGCCCGGCACAATGGGCGTGCGCATGGAGGATTGCTTCCACATGACCGCGCAGGGGCCGCAATGGTTCTCTAAGCCGCCGGTGTCGATCGAGGAACCGATGGGGTAATTCCTCCCCGGACCGGGGAGGGGGACCGCGCCCGGAAGGGCGTGGTGGAGGGGCAGGCGCCATGAGCGCTTCGCGTGACTGAAAGTCTCCGACTGCCCGCCGGTGCCCCTCCGTCGGCGCTTCGCGCCGCCACCTCCCCGTGCCGGGGAGGAATAGACCAAATCCCCCGCTTGTGCGGCGGGCCGCTTCCCACTAAATCGCGCGCATGACCTCGACCAACGACATTCGCCGCAGCTTCCTCGATTATTTCGGGGCCAATGGCCACACCATCGTTCCGTCCGCGCCGCTGGTGCCGCACAACGACCCGACGCTGATGTTCGTGAACGCCGGCATGGTGCCGTTCAAGAATGTCTTCACCGGTCTGGAAACCCGCCCCTACAAGACCGCGACGTCGAGCCAGAAATCGGTTCGCGCCGGCGGCAAGCACAATGATCTGGACAATGTCGGCTATACCGCGCGCCACCACACCTTCTTCGAAATGCTGGGCAATTTCAGCTTCGGCGACTATTTCAAGGAACAGGCGATCCATCATGCCTGGACCCTGCTGACCAAGGAATGGGGGCTGCCCGCGGAAAAGCTGACGACGACCGTCTATCACACGGACGACGAGGCGTTCGACCTGTGGAAGAAGATCGCGGGGCTCCCCGATCACAAGATCATCCGCATCCCGACCAAGGATAATTTCTGGGCGATGGGCGACAGCGGCCCGTGCGGTCCCTGCTCGGAAATCTTCTACGACCATGGCGACCATATCTGGGGTGGCCCTCCGGGATCGCCGGAGGAGGATGGCGACCGCTTCGTCGAGATCTGGAACCTGGTCTTCATGCAATATGAGCAGGAAGCCAATGAGATTGTCAGCGAACTGCCGAGACCCTCGATCGACACCGGCATGGGGCTGGAGCGGATCGCGGCCGTCATGCAGGGCGTCCATAACAATTATGATATCGACACGTTCAAGGCGCTGATCGCCGAGAGCGGCGCGCTGACCCGCACCGCGACCGACGGCGAGTTTCAGGCCAGCCACCGCGTCATCGCCGACCATCTGCGCTCGACCAGCTTCCTGATCGCCGACGGCGTGCTGCCGGCGAACGAAGGCCGTGGCTATGTGCTGCGCCGGATCATGCGCCGCGCGATGCGCCATGCGCACATCATCGGTGCCAAGGATCCGCTGATGTATCGCCTGGTGTCGAGCCTGGTGTCGGAAATGGGCGGCGCCTATCCCGAACTGGTCCGCGCCCAGCCGCTGATCGAGGAAACGCTGCTGCGCGAGGAAACCCGGTTCCGCAAGACGCTGGAAAACGGCCTCAAGCTGCTGGACGAGGCGACCGCTGATCTGGCCGAGGGCGCGACCCTGTCGGGCGAGACCGCGTTCAAGCTCTATGACACCTATGGCTTCCCCTATGACCTGACCGAGGATGCGCTGCGGACCCAGGGCCTGTCTGTCGACCGCGCCGGCTTCGACGCCGCCATGGCCGAGCAGAAGGCCGCGGCGCGCGCCGCCTGGAAGGGATCGGGCGAGAAGGCGTCGGACGAGATCTGGTACGATATCGCCGAAACGCTCGGCAGCACCGAGTTCATCGGCTATGCCTCGACCAAGGGCGAGGGCGAAGTGCTGGCCATCATCAAGGATGGCGCGCGGGTCGATGCGGCGTCGGCCGGCGAAAAGGTGACGATCATCACCAACCAGACGCCCTTCTATGGCGAGAGCGGCGGCCAGAATGGCGACGCCGGCACGATCACCACGCTGGGCGGCCTGGTGGCCGAGGTTGCCGATACGTCCAAGCCGCTCGGCCGCCTGCATGCGCATCAGGCGGTGATCAGCGCGGGCAGCGTCAAGGTCGGCGATACCGTCAACCTGACGGTGGATGTCGAACGCCGCGATCGCATCCGCGCCAATCACAGCGCCACTCACCTGCTCCATGCCGCGCTGCGCAAGGAACTGGGTGGCCATGTCACCCAGAAGGGCAGCATGGTCGCGGCCGACCGCTTGCGCTTCGACTTCTCGCATCCCGAGGCGCTCACCCAGGCGCAGATCGCCAAGGTCGAGGCCGACGTGAACGCGCAGATCCGTCATAATGACGAGGTCATGACCCGGCTGATGACCCCGGACGACGCGATCGCTGCCGGCGCGATGGCGCTGTTCGGCGAGAAATATGGCGATGAAGTCCGCGTCCTCTCGATGGGTAAGGGCGACGACCATAGCTATTCGGTCGAACTGTGCGGCGGCACCCATGTCCGCGCGCTCGGCGACATCGCCCTGTTCAAGATCGTGTCGGAAAGCGCCGTATCCTCGGGCGTGCGCCGGATCGAGGCGCTGACCGGTGAGGCTGCGCGCCTGTGGCTGGTCGAGCGCGACGAGAAGCTGCGCCAGACGGCAGCGGCGCTCAAGACCACGCCGGAAGAGGTGCCCGCGCGCATCGCCGCGCTGGTCGAGCAGAGCCGCAAGCTGGAGCGGGAACTGGCCGAAGCCAAGAAGGCATTGGCGCTGGGCGGTGGCGGTTCGGCCAAGCCGGCCGGTCCCGAGAAGGTCGGCAGCGTCGACTTCCTGGGCCAGGTGATCGACGGCCTCGACCCCAAGGAACTGCGTGGCATTGTCGACGGCAACAAGAAGACGCTCGGCAGCGGCGTGTCGGCCGTGCTGGCCGTGGTCGATGGGCGCGCGACCATTGCCGTGGGCGTGACCGACGACCTGACCGGTAGCTTCAGCGCGGTCGATCTGGTCCGTGCAGGCGTCGAGGCGCTGGGCGGCAAGGGCGGTGGCGGCCGTGCCGACATGGCCCAGGGCGGCGGCCCCGATGGCGACAAGGCGCAGGCCGCGATCGACGCGGTCAAGACCGCACTCGCCAGCGTTCCGGCCTGACAAGATGGGGAGGCGCGCCGCCGGTGCGCCTTTCGTCCTTATGCTGCGCCTGATCCTCGCATCCTGTCTGCTCGCCCTGCCGATGACGGCGCGGGCGGGCGAGGCGGTGACCATCACCTCGCCCGCGCCGTTGCCGGCCGCGCATGATCGCGCGCGTCTGTTCCTGGGCGGCAGCATCGACATGGGCAAGGCGACCGACTGGCAGCGCGACATGATCGCGGCGCTGGCCGACGAGAAGGTGACGATCCTGAACCCGCGCCGGGCCGACTGGAACCCGGCCTGGAAGCCCGAAGCCAGCGATCCCCATTTCCGCCAACAGGTGGAGTGGGAACTGGCGGCGCTCGACAGCGCCGACATCATCATCCTCTATCTGGCGCCGGGCACGCAAAGCCCGGTCAGCCTGCTGGAAATGGGCCTGCATGCGCGCGGTGGAAAATTGGTCGTGCTGTGTCCCGACGGCTTCTGGCGCAAGGGCAATGTCGACATCACTGCCGCCCGCTATGGCGTAGAACAGGTGTCGACGATCGAGGAACTGACCGCCGTGGTCCGTCGGCGCATCGGCACGGTCAACACGGCGCTGTCCGCAGCCGATTGACCCGCCCCTGCGCGCCTGACAGGGTGCGGTTCAGGGGGATATATGGCCAGCATTGCAAGCACATCGTCGCAGCCCAAGGGGATTGCGCCCGACCGTTATGAACGCGTCCTGGCGGTGGCGTCCGTCATCCTGCTCGCCGTGGTGCTGACCGCGATCGGGCGGGGGCATGGGCAGTGGGGGCAGGTGCCGGGCCTCGTCTGGTTCCATCTGCTGACGATCCTGGTCGCGTTGGCGCTGACGCCGGTGATGCTGTTGCGGCAGCGCGGCGATGGGTGGCATCGCTGGCTGGGCTGGGTGTGGAGCGGCGCGCTGTTCCTGACCGCGCTCGACAGTTTCCTGCTGCACGGGCCGGGCAGCCGGTTCAGCATCATCCATATCCTGTCGATCTTCACCCTGATCCAGGTGCCGATCATCGTGCTGTCTGCGCGGCGCCATGACCTCAAGCGCCATCGCCGGTCGGTGCGCGGCATGGTGACGGGCGCGCTGCTGATCGCCGGCTTCTTCACCTTCCCGTTCGACCGGATGCTGGGCCACTGGCTGTTTGGCTGAGCCGGGCTTAAGAGGCTGCCATGGATCTGACAGCGTTGATCGACGATATCGTGGCCGCCATGGCCAGGGAGACGGAGCGGGGCACTGTCGCCAGCTATATCCCCGAACTGGCGAAGGTGGATGCCGGCCAGTTCGGGGTCGCCATCGCCACCGCCGACGGGCGGCTGTTGACCGGCGGCGACGCTGACACCGGCTTTTCGATCCAGTCCATTTCCAAGGTGTTCGCGCTGACGCTGGCGCTGGGCAAGGTCGGCGACCAGCTGTGGGACCGGGTCGGGCGTGAGCCGTCGGGCAATGCCTTCAACTCCATCGTCCAGCTGGAGCAGGAACATGGCATCCCGCGCAATCCCTTCATCAATGCCGGGGCGATCGTGGTGGCCGACGTCAATCTGGGCGGGCATCAGCCGCGCGTGGCGATCGGCGAGATGCTGCGCTTCGTCCGCTATCTGGCCGGCGACGACGCGATCCGCATCAATGAGGAGGTCGCCGCGTCGGAAACGGCGACCGGTTATCGCAACATGGCGCTCGCCAATTACATGCGCGCCTTCAACAATGTCCGCCACCCGGTCGATCTGGTGCTGGGCAGCTATTTCCATCAATGCGCGATCGAGATGAGTTGTCGGCAATTGGCGCTGGCGGGCCGATACCTGATGCTGGATGGACGCCATCCCGAGGGCGGACGGGTCGTGTCGACCAGCCGGGCACGGCGCATCAACGCGCTGATGCTGACCTGCGGCCATTATGATGCATCGGGCGATTTTGCGTTCCGGGTCGGCATTCCCGGCAAGTCGGGCGTGGGCGGCGGTATATTGGCGATCGTGCCGGGCCGCGCGGCGATCGCGGTCTGGTCGCCGGGCCTCAACGCCAGCGGCAACAGTGCGCTGGGCACCAAAGCGCTGGAGATGCTGGCGCGGCGGACCGGCTGGTCGGTGTTCAGCCCGCCCGAAGTGCATCAGGGCTGACGCGGCGACGCGACAGTCGAAGTTCACAGTGTCGTCAGCATGGATTTGGGCCATTTGCACCGGAAACGCGCCTGCCACGCGCCACCGACGCGACAGTGACGTAACAATCGGGTCACGGCCACGCACCTTCGACGCGACAGTGAAGCGACAGCCAGGCGACAGCGACGCGACAGTTGCGGTCGATATGGGGCGATGTCGTGCAGGCGTTTCATCGCGGAGGATAGAACAGAGATCAGCGCAATAGGAAAGGCTGATGCCCTCAGGGCACCTCGTCCTGGCGCAGGCGGCGCAGGCGGGGGGCGGACTGGAGTTGGGCGGCTTCCTTGATGCCGACGCGCAGATCCTCGCGCGCCTGGTGGATCGAGGCGATCACCGGTCCCATGGCGACGCCGAGGTCGACCAGCGCGGTTTCGGCCAGTTGCAGCGAGCTTTCGAGCGTTTCGGGCACGGCGTCGCTGGCGCCGGCCTTGTAGAGATGGGCGGCATGATCGGCGTCGCGGGCGCGGGCGATGATCGGCAGGTCGGGCACCCAGCCACGCACCCGCTTGGTGACGCGCACCGACAGGACCGGATCGTCCATCGTCAGGATAAGTGCGCGGGCATGGCCAAGGCGCAGGCGGTCGAGCATCTCCGCACGTGCGACGTCACCGAAGAGGATCGGATAGCCCAGGCGGCGGGCCTCGGCGACGACATCGGGATCGGATTCGACGACGATGAAGCGCTGGCCATGGGTCTTGAGCAGGTCGCAGACCATCTGGCCGACGCGGCCGAAACCGATGACGACGGCGGCCGCCTCGGTCTGGTCCGGTTCGCTCTCGACCCGTTCCTCGCCAATGGCATTTTCCAGCCGCTGGGCGATGTCATGGCCGAAGCGCGCGAGCAGCGGCGTGATGGTGAGGCCGATGGCGGTGACGATCTGCCAGAAGGCGGCGGTGGAGGGGAGGATCAGCTTGGCCGCGGCGGCCGCCGACAGCACGATCAGCGTGGTTTCCGATGGGCTGGACATCAGCACGCCGACTTCCAGCGCGACGCCTTTGCGCACGCCCGAGAAATAAAGAAGCAGGCCGGTGACCAATGTCTTGGCAACGACGACGCCCAGCACGGCCAGCAACAGGCTGGGCCAGTTGGCGAGGATGACGCGCAGGTCCAGGCTCATGCCCACGGTGATGAGGAAGACGCCGAGCGCCAGCCCCTTGAACGGCGCGGTCATCACCTCGACCTCGCCATGATAGTCGGTCTCCGCGATCAGCAGGCCCGCGAGCAGGGCGCCGACGATCGGCGACAGGCCGGCGATCGAGGTGGCGAGGCTGGAGAGGATGACGACCAGCAGGCTGGCGGCGAGGAAGACTTCCGGGCTCTTGGTGCGTGCCGCCTGACGGAAGATATGGGGCAGGAAGATGCGGCCGAAGACCAGCATCACCGCGATGGTGAGGCCGCCCTTGAGCAGGGTGGTCGCCAGTTCGTTCCAGGCCGCGTCGGGGCTGGTCGCGACCGATGGCGCCAGCGCGCCGAGCATGAAGATGATCGGCACCAGCGCCAGATCCTCGAACAGCAGCATCGAGAAGGCGGAGCGGCCGACCGCGCTCTGGGTGCCGACCATCGGCAGCACCACGGCGGTGGAGGACAGGGCAAGGGCAAGGCCGAGGCCGATCGCGCCGGCGGTCGGCTGTCCCAGCAGATAGAGGCCCATGGCAATGAGCGCGGCGCTGCCCAGCAATTCGGTCGCGCCGACGCCGAACACCTGGGCGCGCATGCTCCACAATCGCCGGAAGCTCAGTTCCAGACCTATGGAGAAGAGCAATAATATGACGCCCAATTCGGCAAATGGCTCAATCGCCGCCCGGTTGGAGATGGTGACATGATAGAGCCAGGGATATTGGCCGACCAGCGAGCCAAGTCCTGCCGGACCGACGGCAAGTCCCACCAGGATGAAACCGATGACGGGACTGATGCGGAAGCGGGCGAAACCGGGAATGACCAGGCCCGCAGCCCCCAGGATGACGAGGGAGTCGCTGAAGCTTTGCGGATTGATTGCATCGGTCATGAGGCATCATTGCGGGTGACGCACGGAAATGCCAGCCTTTTGCCAAAAGAATTCCGGGCAAATTGCCGGGCACAGGCGGGTGCGGGATGATATGACATTTGCGTTACCGGCCTGTAATTTTCCGGACATCCCGGTGCAAAATCGGCGGCGCTAGAAGGGCGGTCGGATTTGCTATGGACGAATGGTGATGGGAATGATGGCTGCGCCGCTGCAAGATGCGCCGATCAGCGCCGGGGATATCCTGATCTGGGCAAGGGTCGAACAGGCCCTGGCCGGCAAGAATGCCGCCCTTGCGGCGCAGATCAATGCCCGCGCATGCGGCCGCAGCATGAGCCCCATCGCCGATGTCGAGATTGCGTCCGAACTGGCACGGATGGAAGAGGGGCAACTGGTCAGGCTGTGGCTGGGCGCCGACGATCCCGAACATCCGACCCGCCGGGAAATGCTGGCGCTCGATCGCCTGGCGCTGATCAGCGCCGATTTCTGATTGTCGAGAAAAGCCGCCTGGTGCGGACGATGGGACTTGAACCCATATTCCCAGGGGGAGGCGGATTTTAAGTCCGCTGCGTCTACCGATTTCGCCACGTCCGCGCTGCGCCTTCCCCTGAAGGCTCAGGCGCGGCAGGTCAAGGGGCTGATCAGTCGGCGGCCTTGCCGTTCAGCCGTTCGCGCATTTCCTTGCCCGGCTTGAAATAGGGCACGCGCTTGGCCGAGACCGGCACCTGTTCGCCGGTGCGGGGATTGCGGCCGGTGCGGGCATCGCGGGCTCGGGTGGTGAAGGCGCCGAAACCGCGCAGTTCGACCCGGCCGCCGCTCGACAGGCGATCGACAATCTCGCGGAAGAAAAGATCGACGATCCTTTCCACTTCCTGCAGGCTGAGGCCCGGATTTTCTTCGCCGAGTTTCTGGATCAGTTCAGAACGGATCATAGTTCCTCCAGCACCCCTAATTTCCCCTGCCGACATTTATAAACAATTGGAAAGCTGTTGACAATCGGGGAGCAATGAAATCGTTTCGATAGGGCAAGGAAGTGGTGGAAGGGCATGAAAAAGCCCGCCGGAACATGGGTTCCGGCGGGCTTTTCTTTGCCTGTTGGCAGGAAGGAAGGGATTAGCCTTCGTTCTTGGCCTTGAGCGCTTCGCCCAGGATGTCGCCCAGCGACGCGCCGCTGTCCGACGATCCATACTGTGCAACAGCCTGCTTTTCTTCGGCAATCTGCATTGCCTTGACCGAGAAGGTCGGCTTCTTGGCGCGGTCGAAACCGGTCACCATGGCGTCGAACTTCTGACCGATCTGGAAGCGTTCCGAACGCTGTTCGTCGCGGTCGCGGCCCAGGTCGCTGCGCTTGATGAAGCCGGTGGCGCCATCTTCGCCAGCCTGGACTTCCAGGCCGCCGTCGCGAACTTCCAGAACGGTCACGGTGACGATCGCGTTCTTGTTCAGGCCAGCAGCAGCGGCGGTGGTGCCGCCAGCGGCCGGACCGCCACGCTCAAGCTGCTTCATGCCGAGGCTGATGCGCTCCTTCTCGACGTCGATGTCGAGAACGACGGCCTGAACCGTCTCGCCCTTGCGGTGCAGCGCCAGCGCGTCTTCGCCCGAGATGCCCCAGGCGATGTCCGACATGTGGACCATGCCGTCGACGTCGCCGTCCAGGCCGATGAACAGGCCGAATTCGGTCGCGTTCTTGACTTCGCCTTCGACGGTCGAGCCGATCGGGTGACGTTCTGCGAACGAATCCCACGGGTTCGACTGGGCCTGCTTGAGGCCGAGCGAGATGCGGCGCTTCTCGGGATCGACTTCGAGAACGATGACTTCCACTTCCTGGCTCGTCGAAACGATCTTGCCGGGGTGGACGTTCTTCTTGGTCCAGGACATTTCCGAAACATGGACCAGGCCTTCGATGCCCGGCTCCAGTTCGACGAACGCACCATATTCGGTGATGTTCGTGACGCGGCCCGACAGCTTTGCACCGACCGGGTACTTGGCGGCGGCGCCTTCCCACGGATCATTTTCCAGCTGCTTCATGCCGAGGCTGATGCGCTGGGTTTCGCGGTTGATGCGGATGATCTGGACACGGACGGTGTCGCCGATGTTGATCATCTCGTTCGGGTGGTTGATGCGCTTGTACGACAGGTCGGTGACGTGCAGCAGGCCATCGATGCCGCCCAGGTCAACGAACGCACCATAGTCGGTGATGTTCTTGACGACGCCTTCGATGATCTGGCCTTCGGCCAGGGTCTGGATCAGGCCCGAGCGCTGTTCGGCGCGGGTTTCTTCCAGGATGGCGCGACGCGACACGACGATGTTGCCACGACGGCGATCCATCTTGAGGATCTGGAAGGGCTGCGGGATGTCCATGAGCGGGGTGACGTCGCGAACCGGGCGGATGTCGACCTGCGAGCCGGGCAGGAAGGCGACGGCGCCGTCGAGGTCGACGGTGAAGCCACCCTTGACGCGGCCGAAGATGACGCCTTCGACGCGGGCGCTTTCGGTGAACTCGGCTTCGAGCTTGTCCCAGGCGGCTTCGCGGCGAGCGCGGTCGCGCGACAGCATGGCTTCGCCATGGGCGTTTTCGACGCGGTCGACATAGACTTCGACTTCGTCGCCGACCTTGAGGTCAGCCTTCTGGCCGGGAGCGGCGAACTCGCGCAGCGGTACGCGGCCTTCCGACTTCAGGCCGACGTCGATCAGCGCCATGTCGTTTTCGATGCCGGTGACGGTGCCCTTTACGACGCGGCCTTCAAAGCCGCCGTCTTCGCCACCGAGAGAATCATTGAGAAGCGCGGCGAAATCGTCGCGCGAGGGGAATGCCGTAGAGGCCATGGTTGGTCCTTCACTCATCATTGCTGGCCAATCGGTTGTGTCCGATGGTCTTTGGCCAAACCACGCATGCGGCCGAATACCGCCTGCGTATCCAAGGGGTTGGGCGTTGGAACGCCAAGCCTGGAAAAGCGAAAAGGGCGCCCGGAATTTCCGCGCGCCTTATCGGGTCACACGCCTACGGGCGACCTTCAAGCTGGGCGTCCACAAGCGCGATGGCCCTCTGGACGGCGGCGTCTATAGTCAAATTGCTGGTATCTAGCAAGTCGGCGCCATCGGCCACCTTGAGCGGGGCATGGTCGCGGCTCATGTCGCGGGTGTCACGCGCCTGGATATCGGCGATCAGGCTGTCCATGTCGGGCGCGCCGCCATGGGCCTCAGCATCCTTGAAGCGGCGTTCGGCGCGGACATGGACGCTGGCGGTGACGAAGATCTTGGCGTCGGCATCCGGCGCGATCACGGTGCCGATGTCGCGCCCGTCGAGGATGGCGCCGCCCGGCTGGGTGGCGAAGTCGCGCTGGCGCTGGACCAGTGCGTCGCGCACGCTCTGATGCACCGATACGCGCGAGGCGAGGCTGCCAACCGCTTCGCTGCGCAGCGCCGGATCGGCCAGGATGGCGTCGTCAAAGCCGCAGGCGGCCAGCGCGTCGGCCTGATGATCCGGGTCGCCGCCATTCTTCAGCACGGACAGGCCCACGGCGCGATAGAGCAGGCCGGTGTCGAGCACCGGCAGGCCATAATGGCGCCCCAGCGCCTTGGCGATCGTGCCCTTGCCCGATGCGGCGGGCCCATCGACGGCGATGATCATGCGATGGCTCCCAGCGTCTGGAGCAGGGTGGTGAAGGTCGGGAAGCTGGTCGCGACCGGGCGCATGTCGTCGATGGTGACGCCATCGCGCGAGACCAGGCCGGCGACCGCGAAGCTCATGGCGATGCGGTGATCGAGCCTGGTGGCGATCGGGCCGCCGCCGGGCAGGGGCTGGCCGCCGCTGCCCTCGATGATGAGGCCGTCCTCCAGTTCCTCGACCGTAACGCCGATCGCGCGCAGGCCGGTGGCCATGGTGGCGATGCGGTCCGATTCCTTGACGCGCAGTTCATCGAGGCCACGGAAGATGCTGCGGCCATGCGCGAACGCGGCCGCGACGAAGGCGACGGGATATTCGTCGATCATGCTGGGCGCGCGGGCGGGGTCGGGCTCGACGCCGTTCAGGGCGGAGGCGGTGACGACCAGGTCGCCGACCGGCTCGCCGCCGACTTCGCGGGCGTTGATGATCTCGATCGACCCGCCCATTTCGCGCAGCAGGTCGATCAGGCCGGCGCGGGTGGCATTGAGGCCGACATTGGCGATCGTCACCTGCGATCCCGGCACCAGCAGTGCCGCGACCATCGGGAAGGCGGCCGACGAGGGGTCGCCGGGCACGACGATATTCTGCGGCTTGAGTTCGGCCTCGCCCTTGAGCGTGATGATGCGGGTGCCGTCGGCCTGGACCTCGACCTCAAGGTCGGCTCCGAAGCCCCTGAGCATGCGTTCGCTATGGTCGCGGGTCGGGATCGGCTCGACCACGCGGGTGATGCCGGGCGTGTTGAGGCCGGCGAGCAGGATCGCCGACTTCACCTGGGCTGAGGCGACTGGCAGGGTGTAGTCGAGCGGCACGGCCGGGCAGGCGCCGGTCATGGTCAGCGGCAGGCGATCACCGGGGCTGGCGGTGAAGCTGGCGCCGACGCGGGAGAGCGGTTCGGTGACGCGCGCCATCGGGCGCTTGCTGAGGGATGCGTCGCCGACGAAGGTGGCGGTGATGCCATGGCTGGCGACCAGGCCCATCAGCAGGCGGGTCGAGGTGCCGCTATTGCCCATGTCGAGCGCTTCCTGCGGCTGGAGCAGGCCGCCGACGCCGACGCCATGAATATGCCAGATGCCGTCATCGTCACGGCGGATGTCGGCGCCCATGGCGCGCCCACCGCCGCCATCGGCGGCGGATACTTTGGTAATTTTCGCGCCCATGGCGCGAAGGGCGGCCGCGGTGGCCAGCACATCCTCGCCCTCCAGCAGGCCTTCGACCCGGCTTTCGCCCACGGCCAGGGCGGACAGCATCAGCGAACGGTGGGAAATGCTCTTGTCGCCCGGAACCGCGACGCTGCCGGACAGGGCAGGGGCGGCGGTGAAGGTCATCGGGCTGGGTTGGTCATTATGGCTGGTCACGGGGTATCCATCATCTTGGAACCGAAAAAATGCGCCCGGCTTTTGACAGCGCGGTTTCGCTATGGCAAGGCGCCCGACGTTTCGTGGCCGACTTCCGTTGTGCCGCGTGATTTCTGTTTGAGCATCGAAGAAGGAACAGGCCGGACATGGTGAAGGCTGAATGGGGCACGAAGCGGACCTGCCCGAAATGCGCGACTCGCTTCTATGACCTGGGCAAGGACGACCCGGTGACCTGCATCAACTGCGGCGCCGCCTGGGAGCCCGAACCGGTGCTGAAGTCGAAGCAGCCGCTGCCCTATGAAGAGGCCGCGCCCAAGAAGGTCGTGGAAACGGCCGATGGCGAGCTGGAGACGGCGGACGATGATCTGGACATTGATCTGGACGTCGATGATGACGGCGATTCGCCGGATAATGACGTCGATCTGGGCGGCGATGACGACCTGGGCGTCGATGCCGGCAACGATGACGGCGACGACGACAATTAAGTGAAAATTCTGCTTGCCAACGGGATCGCCTGATCCTAGAGGCAGCGACCTCCGAGGCGCCGGACCCAACGGCGCCTCAAGATGGTACGGGGCCTTAGCTCAGCTGGGAGAGCGCCTGCATGGCATGCAGGAGGTCAGCGGTTCGATCCCGCTAGGCTCCACCAATTTTTTCGGCCGACGGCTTGTGCCGGACATGGTTTGATCCATTCGGGACGCGGTTCGCGCCGTATCAGGATGGGGCCTTAGCTCAGCTGGGAGAGCGCCTGCATGGCATGCAGGAGGTCAGCGGTTCGATCCCGCTAGGCTCCACCAATTTTTCGGCCGACGGCTTGTGCCGGACATGGTCTGATCCATCGGGACGCGGCTTGCGCCGTATCAGGATGGGGCCTTAGCTCAGCTGGGAGAGCGCCTGCATGGCATGCAGGAGGTCAGCGGTTCGATCCCGCTAGGCTCCACCATTTTTCTTCACATAGCATCATGCACACGCAACCCATGGGATTGCGTTGATGGCCTTCGGATTCGGTCGGGCTGGCTGCGGTGTCGTATCGAGAGGGGGCGCCCCTCCGTCTGGCCTACGGCCAGTTCAAGGGAGACACGGGTCTCCCTTGAACTCCCCTTGCAGGGGAGGATGGTCTGGAAGCGACCAGAAGCAGACGTTTCCTACTCCCCTCCCTTCCAGGGAGGGGCCGGGGGTGGGTGCGCCGCGTAGCGGCGGTCTACGGTCGATAGGGCAGAAGCTCGCTACGCTCGCAACCCACCCCAACCCCTCCCTGGAA
>NZ_LUFI01000068.1:0-26842 GCF_005281675.1 Sphingobium sp. MP9-4
ACCGAGGCGGAGCGGATATATTCGGTCTGCTTGTAGAGTTTCTCCCCGCCATAGGCCCGAATGACATCGCCCAGCAGGCGTCCCAGATAACGGATGTCGGGATTCTGCGTGATCGCAGGCGCCTTGGAAAGGCCCGCGGAATTATCTTCAGTTCGGCGACGACCCACAGCTTTTTCTCAGCTCCTGAAATCTATTTGATGGCTAACATGAGAGCCGGCCCATGGCATTCAACGCGTATTCGTATTCACAAGGCTCGCTGGAATAGCGCGATCGATGCCAAGAGCGCGCGCACAGTCAGAGCAGGATCATAGCGAGGACCTTCATCGCGCATGAAAGCATGGGCGGCATTGAACTCCAGCCATTCATAGTTCGCCCCGACGGCCTCAAGCCGCGAGCGGATCCTTTCGCGCCCTTCAAATGGAATATGAGGATCCTGCCGTCCCCATATGAACAGCGTCTCAGCGCGTAGCTCGATCAACCTGGCAAATGTATCGTCGCTTCGTCCTTCCCCCAATGTTCCGCTATGGACGTCCGTTGGATAGAAACAGGCTGCAGCCTTCACTCGAGAATCCAATGCGGCACGCAAGGCCAGATGGCCCCCAAGGCATTTACCGATCGTGCCGACGTGTCCGGTCGACGACGGATGAGCAGTCAGGAAATCAAGACCCGCACGGGCATCTGCATCGAAGGCACCGACTGGCTTGAGAAACTTGAGCGCATTGCCTCTGTCGGTCCCTTCAGAATTATATGGCAGGACCGTGCCCGCCTTTTCATATTCATGATAGACTTCCGGAACGGCCACCAGGAACCCGTGTCCGGCTAAAAATGCAGCGATCCTTCTGATTGGTGCCGTGACCTGATATATTTCCGAAAAGAATAGTAGAGCAGGAAACCGCCCCTCTCGAGCAGGGCGAAAAAGATGGATGCGCATCAAGCCACCCATATCGGTCACAACATCTTCAACTTCGTCGCCGAGAATAATCATAATTCCCCATGAACTTGCTTCAGACTGCCACGTAGTCTTTTGTTGAAGACTGCGCATAGGCCGATTCAAAACCGCGTGGGATAGTCTTTGAATACGTCAACCTAATAGATCGGATGATGAATCGATTCCAGAAGTCCGCTCTCGTGGTTTTGAGGGTGAGACAAGTGCCTCACCCCCTACAACAATGCACCTGGATTACATTTTGAACCTGACACCCAGGCTGAAATAACGCCCCTCAACCCTAAGATCGCGGGGAAAATACTGAGTTTCGTTATAATAGCGATAATTGTTGAACGGCTTGCCCAGGATATTGCTCACATTGCCGACGATCGTAATTCCCTTGATCGCTTCATAGGAGGCGGAGAAATCGAGGCGCGAAATGCTGCGGGTAATTTCCCCGGCATATTGATCCTCGTTCGAGTTCCGGTTGTAGCTGTTGATGTAGCTCGAACGGTGATTGTAGGACAGACGCGCAGATACCGGTCCCTTCTCGTAGAATCCGGTCAGATTATAAGCCCATTTCGAAAGGCCGGTAATCCGTACCTGGCGAGCGCCTTCGCCCAGCACCGTTGGAAGTGCATTGGTGCCGTCGAGATAGGTGACGTTGGCCTGGACGCCAAAGCCGGACAGGAACCCTGGCAGGAAATCGAAGAAGGTCTGGAAGGACGCTTCGGCCCCTTTGATTTCGCCCTTACCGGCATTTTCCGGGCGGTTGATCTGGATACGGCCATAATCCGGGTCCATCACGTCCCGGGTGTAGTTGCTGATGAAGCCCTGGAGATCCCGGTAGAAGACCGCGAGTGTCGCCGACCCATTCTTGGAGAAATAATATTCGAGCGTCGCGTCATAATTTTTGGACGTCAGCGGCTTGAGGTTCGGATTACCGCCGTTGCCAAATGCGGCATATTGCGGCGGAGAGCCGTCAGGACCAGGGCTGTTACGGGTAATATTGAGGGATGGGTTGAGTTGGCCGAAACTCGGCCGCGTCCGGGTCTGGTTATAGGCCAGTCGCACCTGGAATTCGGGCGTCAATCGGATCCGGGTGTGGAACGAAGGCAGGACATCAAGATAGTTCTGGCGCGATACCTGCGGGACGATCTGGGATGTGCCATCAGAGCCGTTTACCCGTGAGAAGCCGGAATAGCGGCCATCGGTGTTGACGACGCGAACGCCGAATGTACCGTCGACAGCGACATCCCCAAGGTCAAACTCATATTTGCCCTGGCCGTACATGGCATAGCTTTTTTCCTTGGCAGTGAAGCCATTGAGCGGATCGAACGGTATTTCCTCGGTCGCGAACTTGGTCACGGCGTCGCGGATACCACCGTCATTGGGGAACATGATCGTCAATTGCTGCACAGACGCATAGGCCAGCTGCCGCAGCGCTTCCACATTGTCCCGGATGGAACCGCGGGTCGGTGCCAGCCAGTTCTGGAAGCGCTGCGGATCGCCGCGGAAGCCATCATTGATGAGTTCAAGCTCGCCTGTCGGCAGGCTCGCGAGCGGGAGACCCAGGCCAGCCGTGTAGGCGTAGCGGTTGTTATTCTGCATGAGCGCAGTGCGGTCGCTCGCCCGAATGCCGACCTGGATCTTGGGCAGCCAGTCAAAATCGGTATCGAGATCCAGGTCGAGCCGTCCCTGCACGCCATCACCCTTGGTGACGAAATGCCGCTGATAATAGCCGCGCCAGATATAGTTGGCGGGGTTCGTCTTGTCGAAGTCACCCAGATCGAAGATGGCCGAACCCTTGACGTCCCATTCAACATTGATCGTCGGCGCGCTGGCGAGCTGGCCGTCGACGCTGTCTTCGTCCGCCTCATACTTGCTGTAGGTGTAGGCGAAGTCGCCCGACAAGGTGGCCCGGTCGGTCTTCCATTTGAATCCCAGTGCCGCCTGATAGGTGTCGGTCTGGTCGTCCTGGGTGGAGCGGAAGAATTCGGGCACATAGCCGCCGGTCTTGGTGAAGCTTGCCGCCTTGAGGGGCTCGCCTTCGACCAGGACCACATTGCTCAGTGTCGGGGCGATGCCATCGATGCTGCGACGCTCGAAATTGACGTTGAAACCATCGCGAAGGACCTTGCCCCGATAGGCCTGCCAAAGGCCTTCCGCATAGATTTCCAGATCGGGGGTCGGTCGCCACTGGATCGCGCCATTTATCGCGGGCCGATGCCGAACGCCCTTCTCGTAGAAATTGCCGGCATTGGCAGGAAAGCGGAAATTGCACACGCCTGGCGTCGTAACGGTCATGTCATCGGCGGGGTCATCAGCACCAAAGCCCAGCGGGCTGATGATAGCGGAATCGGCATAACGATCGGCGTTGCGATAGGTCATCCGGACATAGCTGAAATTGACGAGCGCACCGATCTCGCCGATCGGCGTATCCCAGCGCTTGGTCAACAGGAGGTTGGCGGAAGGGTCGAAGGCCTTGGACTGGTCATTATAGGATCCGCGCACTTCGCCGGCAATTTGCGTGTCCTTGACGTCGAACGGCCGACGCGCACGCAAATTGATCAAGCCGGCAAGCCCTGGCTCGATGAGATCGGACGTGCCCGATTTGTAGACCTCCAAACCTGCGGCCACGCCAGCCGGGAAATCCTGCAGATGCAGTACACGATCATCAGCCGTGAAGAATTCCCGTCCGTTGAAGGTCGTGTTCACGTCCGGAAGTCCGCGGACAAGCACCACACCCGCCTCGTCATTATAGCGTAGCACCTGCACACCCACGACGCGCGAGATCGCTTCAGCCGCATTATTGTCAGGAAGCTTGCCGATATCCTCCGACACGATCGCATCGACAATCGCATCGGACTGGCGCTTCATGTCCTGCGCAGAGCCCAGCGCGGCACGATAACCCGTTACGACAATGTCTGGAACCGACGCGGAATCGATCGTCTCCTCGCCTTTCTTCTTTGCCGAAGCCGCGTTACCGCCTGCATTCTGCGCCATGGCCGGCGCAGCCAGCAGAAGCGATGCGAGCGACGTTGATCCAAGTAGTGCCACTGCCTTGAAATTCATGATTATCCTCCCTTTGTTTATTGCTATGCAGGCCGCGCGAAGCTGCGTTCCGACTGTCCATGCAGCGGAAATTCAAAATCATCCGATGGTGATCGAGCTGTTCAGCTCTCGTGTGGCGTGATCGTCAGCGGGACACCTCCGGCCTGATCGGCCATGCAGTGATATCCATGATTGCCGGTGCGCCGCGCGCAGAAGCGCTCCAGCGCAGGGTTCCTGAACCGCGAAAGAAGCGATCAGTGATCGTCTGCTCACCATCGTTGATGAACAGCTCGACGATCGATTCATCCACAAGCAGGCGAAGAGACACCCTGCCCTTACTCAGGTCAACCGGCGCCACATGACGGTTTGCAAACCCGTCGTGGAAATGTGGACCAGAGCGCGAACGATCGATGAAGACCTCGTTCACCGTCGGATTGACGCCGATCACCATCTGATAACCCTCGCCATCGGTCAGCGTGATCGCCACCTGCTCGCTTTGTCCCAATGAAAGATTGGCCTGAAGATCAATGGCACCACCCTCGACGGGGAGCGGAACGGGTTCTTCGCCCAGCGACAATTGACGCACGGCCTGTTTGCCGCCTCGCAACTGTTCCAGTTCCTGCACCGGCCGCTGCGTCAGCCGATAGCCCTCGGCGGTTTTCCTCAGGGAAATGCTGCGCGGTACAGTCATGATGCCGCGGGCGGGATAGGTGGGTATCGCCTCGGCATAACGCCAGTCATTGGCCCATCCGATCCAGATGCGGCGAGGGTCGTCCTTGGGAAGATCATTCCAGGCGACCGCCGCGTAGAAATCGGCGCCATAATCCGTCCAGACCGGTTCCCCGCCCCACCCTTCGACAGGCGTGAAGCGACGACCATCAAAGTCGCCCACGAAATATTGGCCGCCCGAACCGCCGCCCACAGCCTGGTCGCCCAGATTGACGCTGAGCACCCAGCGCTGCTCTCCGGGCTTTCCGCCTTCGACGGGAAGGAGATTGAGATCGGGGCATTCCCAATTTCGTCCCCGGCCGCCCGCCGGACCGAAACTGCTGGCAAAGGTCCATTGCCTGAGATTGGGTGACGTGAAGATGACGGCGCGGTTTTCGGTCGCCATGACAGCGACCATGACCCATGACTTTGTCGGTTCATGCCAGAAGATCTTGGGATCCCGAAATTCCGGAGATCCCACACTCAGCACCTCGCCATGTACGGTCCATGTTCGTCCGCGGTCATTGCTGTAGGCAAGATATTGGGACTGCAGCTTGGCTTTGGGATTATGACCGGTGTAGACCGCGATCATCGGCGGCTTACCGTCACGGCCCAGGCCACTGCTATTCTTCCAGTCGATCACTGCGCTGCCGGAAAACGCCATGACGTCGGCGGTCTCCGGGATGGCGACCGGCAATTCCTCCCAGGTCACAAGATCCCGGCTGACGGCATGACCCCAACTCATATGCCCCCAGCGGTCACCATGGGGATTATATTGATAGAAGAGATGATATTCGCCTTCGAAATAGACCAGACCGTTGGGGTCATTCATCCAGTTGCGCTTGGGCGCGAAATGATATGCCGGGCGAGGATCGGCTCGCTGCGCCTGGGTTGCGGCCGGAACCATCAGAGCTGTAGCGGTTATCAAGAAAAGCGTCCTGATCATGCCTGCGCACTCCCAAGGTCCATGTCTTCGAGCGCGACACCGTTGGTTTCGGGCATCGCCTTCCAGGTCCAGATGAACTGGAGCAGCATCATCGCGCCAAAGAAGGCAAAGACCCAACCACCGACCTGGGCTGCAAATACGGGAAAGGCCCAAGTGATCGCAGCAGCCATGACCCAATGGGTCGTGCTGCCAAGCGCCTGCCCCTTGCCGCGCACCGCGCTGGGAAAAACCTCGGAAATGAACACCCAGATGACAGCGCCTTGCGACACGGCAAAGGCGGCGATGAAACCCAACAGACCAACAAGGATCAACGTGCCGTCGGGATCAGAGCTTTCCAGCTGATAGCCCACGAGAAGCAGGGCTACGGCACATAGGATCGACCCGGTGTACAGGAGTGGCTTGCGACCGAAGCGATCGATCAGAAACAGCGCCAAGATGGTAAAAACCAGATTGGTGCCGCCAATGGCGATAGACTGCAGCAGCGCGCTGTCAGAGCCTGCACCGGCCAGTTCAAAGACACGCGGCGCGTAATAAAGCAGCGCGTTGATACCGGAGAGCTGGTTGAACATGGCAATTGCGATGGCGCAGGCGACCGGGCGAGCATAGGCGGCCTGAAACAGGCCCGGTGCGATGGATCGATCAAGACGGGCCTCGGCCTCCTGGATATGACGAAGTTCATCCGTCGGATCGAGAAATCCCAGCCTTTTCATGACGCCCAGCGCCTGCGGCGCCCGCCCATGAATCGCCAGCCAGCGCGGGCTTTCCGGCAATAGGAGACTAACGCCAAGAAACAGTGCTGATGGAAGGGTGACGATGCCGAACATCCACCGCCAGGCGGTCTCCGCAGGGGCGAGATTGGCGATCAGGTAATTGGATAGAAAGGCAATCAAAATGCCCATCACGATGTTGAGCTGGTTCAGCGCAACCAACCGCCCTCTGAAACGCGCTGGAGAGACTTCGGCAATATAGATCGGTGTAACCACCGAGGCAGCGCCGATTGCCAGACCTCCAAGGAACCGAAAGGCCAGGAGCGTGCCCCAGCTGCCCGCTAGCCCCGTGCCGAGCGACGACACAACGTAGCAGATCGCGACCGCAAGCATGACCGCGCGCCGACCGAACCGATCAGCCGGCGCGCCCGCCACCAGCGAGCCGAGTACGGTACCGATAAGAGCGGATGCAACCGTAAAGCCCAGCATGCCATCGCTCAGGCCAAACCGCGCCTGCAGCGCCGAGGTCGTGCCAGAAATCACGGCAGTATCAAAACCAAACAATAGGCCACCAAGCGCCGCGCCCGCTGCGCTCAGGACGATTGCACCTGTCACCCGAGCGTCGCTCGGCGCTGCCATCCTGTGAGCCGCGTGATCCGATAGGGAGGGACTATGCAAGTGCAGCTCCTGAGAGAGAGGATTGATTGGAAGATGACGGAAGTTTGACAGACCAGTGCATCGGCCACTGGCGTGTCGCGGTCCGATAGGCGAGCGCGAGCGCGCCGGTCAGTCCCGCCGATGCACCCGCCGTGGGCGCTGCGATATAGTCGTCCATTTCGAGGGCGCGCATACTGGCGTCATAGCCGGCAAGTTTACCGATCAGAGCGCGCCGGACGCGCTGGTACATGCCGGGAGATTCCATGACGCCACCGCCGATGATGATACGGTCGGGTCGCACGATGTAGGTCAATGTCGCGCACAGTCCGGCAAGATAGTCCGCTTCAATCTCCCAGCCAGGATGATCTGGGGGAAGTTGCTCAGCTGGAACACCCCAGCGGGCGCGCATTGCTGGGCCGCAAGCCAGACCTTCAAGGCAATCGCCATGAAAAGGACAAATGCCCGCAAAAAGCTCATCGCCAGCAGCACGCGGCAGTCGGATATGCCCCGCCTCGGGATGATTGGCACCGCCATGGGGCGCACCGTCGATCAGCAGCCCCACGCCAATGCCGGTCCCAACCGTCACATAACAGAAGGTGTCGAGACCCTGCCCGCTGCCGAACAGCTTTTCGCCGACGGCCGCACAGTTGACATCGGTATCGAGCGCCATCGGCGCATCGATCGTCCGGGCAAAATGACCAAGCAGGTCGACATCCTGCCATCCCGCCTTGGGCGTCGATGTGATCGAGCCATAATCCTGCGCGACTGGATTGAGAGATAGGGGACCAAAGCTGCCGATCGAAAAAGCGGACAACCGTCCCAGGTCCAGTTCGGCCTGCTCGAAGAAAGCGCTGGCCTCGCCCAGCGTATCTGCAGGGATTATAGTGGCGATCCGTTGCTGCCGGATGATGCGCCCATTGCGGTCGGCAATGCCGCAGAGGAATTTCGTCCCCCCCGCTTCGATACCGCCCAGAAGAAGATTGTCATTCTGCATGTTTTACTCGCACGACAAGCTGTTCCGCACCCAACAGGGCCGAGGAGGAAGCTTTAAGGAGGAAGAATTGACTGCGAGCGTGGCGCGCCGCCTGCTCCACACACGACCAGAAGCAGGACACCTTCGAGGCGCCATGCAATCTGCGGAACAAATTATGTGGATCGGCCTTCACGATCATCCTCTTCCCTGTTCTGCAGCACGTATTCGTGCTTGCAAGCCGCCCTTGCGACTCCATTAAATCTACAAATGTGATTTAGTCTGTCAATCACATTCTTTGCGATTGTGAGAGGGCCCGTACATCCCAAAAAAATGGGGGAGGATCTGGGCTGAAAGCCCCTCTTCTCCCCCCTTACATTTCCAGCGTGCAGTCTGGAAACTGGGCACTTCCCGTCCGGTTTGGACGAGCTTTGTCGGGTTGGTCAGGCGCTCGCAATCGAAGAAAGGAGAGGTTCTCAGCCGCTGCGCGCCCGCAGGTCCGAATGAAGCCAAGTGACAAGGAACTATGCTGCCCGCTCTGCCATAGTCTCAAGTTCGAATCCGCTACCTGACAGACTAGATCTATCAATGTGATTTAGTCTGTCAAGCGGCTCTTGCCGTCACTCGCCCTTGCCAATTGCAGCAATGCTGTTCCAAAACTACCGCCCCTATCGCGCATCATCTTGCTGCCGGTAAAATGAGCGGAGTCGAAGGTGAATAAGCGTGGCAGCAATGCGGTGGGCGTGCGGCGGTATAATGAGCGCCTCATTCTCGCGACGATACGACGGCTCAACGGTGCCTCCAAAGCCGACCTTTCCCGGATAACCGGCCTCTCACCGCAGGCAGCTGTCCGAATTGTCGAAAGCCTTGCTGAGGAAGGGCGACTGATAAAGGCCGGAAAGCGCACAGGAGGCATGGGACAGCCATCGATTATCTACCGGATCAACGGAGGCAGTGGTTGCACCATCGGAGCTGAAATCGGCCGCGACCGGCTGGTTTGCACCATGCTCGATTTTGATGGCCGCATCATCGCCTGCGAAAGCACGACCACATCCTATCCCAGCCCCACCAGTGCTGTGGAGCATATCCAACGCTTTGCGCAAAAACATATGCCGCAGCTGAGGGAAGAACAGCGCGAAGGCTTTCTGGGTTTCGGCATCGCTATGCCCTGGTTCATCGGCGAATGGCGCGAAGAGGCGGGCATCGCGGCTCAGCAGGCCGCTGCCTGGGCAGCACCAGAGCTCGAAGAGTTTTTCCAGAAGGAATTGGATGGCCCGGTCATCTTCGAAAATGACGGCAATGCAGGCGCTCTTGCCGAACTCATGTCGGGATCAGCCGCAGGTCTGACCAATTTCCTCTATGTCCATATCGGAAGTTTCGTTGGCGGTGGCCTTATCCTGAATGGAGAGATCAAGCGCGGCAAAAACGGCAATGCTGGGGCTCTTGCCTCAATGCCAATTCCTCAAGGCACCAGCACGGACTTCCTGCTACACGCCGCCTCCCTGTACCAGATGATAACCAGCGGGCAGGACGAACATAATCCGGCTTGGGAAGCTTGGCTGAAACGCTGCGCTGAGGCGCTGGCATTCGTAATTATTAGCGCGAACAGTCTCCTAGACCTTGATGCCGTGGTCATCGGGGGCGGACTATCACATGCCCAGCTACGCACCCTTTCAGAACGCGTCAAAAATACTATCCAAAAGACCGCCCCCCGCGATTTTTTCTGTCCAGAGCTGAAGATTGGCGAGAATGGGGAAAAGGCTCCTGCGATGGGCGCTGGCCTGCTTCCGCTATTCTCTACCTACGCACCAAACCTGATTTCCTTGCTCAAAGTCGATGCCGTCGCCTCCTTGACGGAAGTATAATCCTCAATTCGTCTAAACCAGATGTTCTCATCTTTGGAATTGCAAAGCCGCGCCCGTCACATTCCAATTTAGCCTATCGGCGGCTAAAGCACACGATCAGAAAAATGATGATTGCAGTTCAATGCAATCATTATGGCATTAGCGGAACAATAGTTGCATCGCATCTACGGTGAATTTGAACCCCAGGATGAAGGCATTCCGGATGTTCCGCGTGCGATCGGGGGCCCTGGTCTGGTCAGGATGCAGAATATATTGCAGGTTGGGCGACAGACGGATTGCCGGGTTGACCTGAAATCCATAGGCCAGCTCCATCATATATTGATGGCGACGAATATCGGCGCGCCCGCCCGCCGCAACCCGCGCGGCGCTCATCCGCTGCATCGCCAAGTCGCTGAAACGCTGATCGTTGATGGCGAAGCCGATCGTGTCCTGATCGCGCCCGGCGAAGGTGCCGGTCTGCACGATCCCCATGCCAAGATAACGGCTTTCCTCGACCTGGCCGGACAGGTTGGTCATCGCCACGCCAAAGATGCTCAGCCCCCGCGGCGAGGCGGGATCGGGACGGGTCAACTGCTGATCGAAGCGGGCATAGAGGCCCGACCGCCCATTCCGCGTCGCCGCCGGCCGCCCGGTCAAAATTGCGATGCCACCCTGATCATCCCGCAGCGGATCGGCATAGTCGCCACGATCAAACCAACCGCCCAGAATATAATGGCTCGGCAGCCGATCATCGGCGGAATCCCGGCTAAAGCTTAATTCCCAGGGTATGATCACCCCGGTCGCATTCTTCGTGCTGAAATTGAAACCATGGTCGCTTGCGCGCTTGCGGTCCGGGTTCACTTCGTAAACGCCGGTATGCAGCATGATCTGCGGCGTCACATGCAGCTTGGCATGGGCCATCCAACTGGATGCCGGGAAATAAGTGAAATTGCTGTTCTTGAAGACGAAGGTCGGGTTGCCGCAGGCCGAATTGGTCTGAAAATGGCAATAGAGCGGCGAGTTGAGGAAATGGATATTCGCCTGGCTGCGCCCAACCTCGATATCCAGTCGCCCGTCCAGGAAGCTCTGCTGCCAGGTCAATATCGCGAGATGGGTATTCTGGGTGCCATAGATTTCCTGCACTGACGTATTATTGCCGATCGCCATGGCGGCCAGATTCTTGCCATGGCGATTGGTGACGGCAAAATGAAGCGTCGCGCCATCGATCCCGATCATCCGGTCAAGATCTAGATCGGCGCCGACATAGACCTGCCCGGCATGGGCCGCGTCGCGGCGAAGCCCGCCCGAGACATTGGTCGCCGCCTCGCCGGTATAGCTGAGCGACAATGTCACCCCCTTCCCTGCCAGCGGTTGCCATTGGGCCGGCGCGTCCGATTGGACCGATGGCGGATCGACATCGGCAACCGCCTGATCCTGTGCCAGCGCGACGGGCGCGGTACAGGCCATGGCGCCGGCCATGCAGGCGGCACCCATCTTCCTGAAATACATGAATAGCCTCTCCGATTATCGTGACGCGTTCGGGGCGTCAGGCCTTGATTTTTGCTATGGGACGCTTGACCAGCCCGACCAGCAGCGCGCTCACCAGCGTGCCGGCCAGAATGGCCAGCGCATAGACGCCGACATGGGTGACCGCGCCGGGGATCGGCAGCACGAACAGCCCACCATGCGGCACCTTTAGCTCCACGCCCATCGCCATGGAGATGGCCCCGGTCACAGCCGAACCGGCCATCAGCGCCGGAATGACCCGCAGCGGATCGCGCGCGGCAAAGGGGATTGCCCCTTCGGTGATGAATGCCAGGCCGAGGACCGCGGCGGCCGCGCCGGCTTCGCGCTCTTCAGGCGTGAAGCGATTGCGGAACAGTCGAGTGGCGAGCGCAACGGCGAGCGGTGGCGTCATGCCAGCTGCCATGGTGGCCGCCATCGGTGTATAGACCTGACTGGCGATCAGGCCGACCGAGAAGGCATAGCCCGCCTTGTTGACCGGCCCGCCCATGTCGAATGCCGACATCGCGCCCAGGATCAAGCCCAGCATCAGCGCACTCGACCCCTGCATGCTGCGCAGCCAATCGGTCAGGAAAGCCAGCGCAGCGGCAACCGGCGTGCCCACGGCATAGAGCATCAGCAGACCGGTCAGCAGCGTGCCGAGCAGCGGCAGGATGAGGACCGGCTTCAATCCCTGCAAATTCTTGGGCAGCTGAATCTGGCGATTGAGCCAGTCGACGCCATAGCCCGCGATGAAGCCGGCGACGATGCCGCCGAGGAAGCCCGCGCCCAGATTGGCGGCCAGCATGCCGCCGATCATGCCCGGTGCAATGCCGGGGCGGTCCGCAACCGAATAGGCGATATAGCCCGCCAGCGCCGGCACCATCAGCACGAATCCGCCCTTGGCGCCGATTTCGAACAGGGCATAGGCCAACGTGCCCTTCGCTGCCGCATCATTGGCGTGAATACCGCCCAGCGCGAAGGCGAGCGCGATCAGCAGGCCACCCGCCACCACGAAGGGCAGCATGAAGGACACGCCGGTCATCAGATGCTTATAGGGACCGGCGCGCTTCGCGCCCGATGTCGCGGCGGCAGAGTCGGCCGGTTGCGATGCGCTCCCCTCGCCACCCTGTATGGTCGCTTCCGCCAGCGCCCGCTCGATCAGCTTCGCGCCACCGGTGATGGCGGGCTTGGTATTGCCGGCGAAGACGCGCTTGCCGGCAAAGCGGCTGCGATCGACCTCTCGATCGGCGGCGATCAGCACGATGTCGGCGGCAGCGATTTCCTCGGCCGTCAGCGCGTTGCCCGCGCCGACCGACCCCTGCGTCTCGACCCGAATGGCATAGCCAAGCTGGCGCGCGCCTTCGGTCAGCCCCTCGGCCGCCATGAAGGTATGGGCGATGCCGGTCGGGCAGGAGGTGATGGCGACGATGCGCGGCACGGCGCTCGACACGCCCGCTACCTTGCCCCCGTGCAGCGCGGCGACGGGATCGGCCAGAACCGCCTCCAGCGTCAGGCGGCGATGCGGGCGGTTTTCCGACGGGGCGTCGGCGCCTTCCGGTGCGATCAGCAGCAGATCGCCGTCCGCGTCGCCCGGCAAGGGATTGACGATCCCCTGTGCGGTCCGCAATTCGATTTCGATGGCCTGGCCACTGGCCTTTGCGGCCTTGCGCAGCGCTTCGCCGACCAGGACGCCGGCGACACCGGCTTCGCCGGCATCCACCACCGCGAAAATCCTGCTCATTGCGTCTCTCCCATCAGAATATCCGTCTCCACGCTGGCCGCCAGGGCTTCGATCTCGTCCCTTGTCGGCAGATGCGGTCCGGCACGGCCCAGCTTGCCGACGGCAAAGGCGGTGGATAGACGCGCGATACGATCCAGCCCCGCGCCTTCGATCAGGGCGGCGGCCAGACCGGCAACCATGGCATCGCCTGCACCGACCGTGCTTTCCACGCCGTGCGCGGTCAGGCGCGCGCGCAGCATTTCCGAGCCGGTCAGGAACAGTGCGCCCTGCGCGCCCATCGACACGGCGATCAGGTCGACACCCCGGTCCAGCAAACCGCGCGCGACGTCGGCGATCTGATGCGGCGCATCGACCGGACCATCATGCCATTCGGCCAGTTCATGCAGATTGGGTTTCAGGATGGTTGGCAGAACCGGGCCGGCGAGTGCATGGCGAAACGCCGGGCCGCTGCTGTCGAGCAGGACGAGAGCGCCCCGCGCCCGCAGCATGGCGGTAAGGGAGGCATAGATATCGGTCGGACAGCCGGGCGGCAGGCTGCCCGAGAGGATGACGAGATCGCCGGCCCCAACCTGTTCATCCAGCGCCGCAATGACGGCATCGATGCGCGCTTCGGTTGCCGGGGCGCCATTCATGTTGATGTCGGTCGTGCCATGGACATCGACCAGCTTCAGATTGACGCGCGTGCTACCGCCATGGCGCTGGCAGCGGTCGATGATCGACTTTTCGGCAAAAAGCGCATCGAAGGGCGCCGCATTGGCGCCGCCCAACAGGCCCATGACGGTGACGGGCACATCCCAGTCGGCCAGGCAACTGGCTGCGTTGATCCCCTTGCCGCCGGCATCCTGCCGCACGGAACGCGCGCGATGCACCTCCCCGGGAACGAGACGGTCGAGCATGACCGTCTGGTCGATCGCCGGATTGAGCGTGACGGTGAAGACGGCCATCATGCCCCATCCCCATCCAGCGCGCGCACATCGGCGGCGCTTGTCGCGTCGAGCGCACGAGCGGCGAGCCCCTGAAGATCGCCAAGGCTGCTGGCGCGGAGCCGTGCCTTTACGGCAGGAATGTCGCGCGGGGTCATGGACAATTCATGGACCCCGAGGCCCGCCAGCAACGCCGCGCCGAACGGATCGCCGGCAATGCCGCCGCACACGCCGACCCAGCGGTCATGCCGGCGCGCGCCCTCCACGGTCATGGCGATCAGGCGCAGAACGGCCGGGTGCAGGCTGTCGGCCTCGCTCGCCAGTTCCGGATTCTGACGGTCGATGGCGAGTGCATATTGCGTCAGGTCATTGGTTCCGATCGAGAAGAAGTCCGCGTGCTCCGCCAGCGCATGGGCCTGAACAGCGGCGGCGGGGACTTCGATCATGATGCCGATGGGAACGGCCGGTGCAGCCAGTTCCGCCCGGATCGCTTCACAACGTTCCCGCAGGATCACCAGTTCGGCCGCGGATGTGATCATCGGGAACATGATCGACAGATCGCCGCCCAGCTTCGCCGCGCGATACAGGGCGCGGAGTTGCGGTTCCAGCAGGTCGGGCCGACGCAGCAACAGGCGAGCGCCACGCACCCCGAGGAAGGGATTCTCCTCCTTCGGCAGGTCGAGATGCGGCACCTGTTTGTCGCCGCCAATGTCCAGCGCACGGACGATCAGCGGCCGATCACCCAGCGCGTCGATCATCCCGCGATAAATGGCGCATTGTTCCTCCTCGCTCGGGCTGTCGCCGCGTTCGAGGAACAGGAATTCGGTGCGCATCAGCCCGACCCCCTCGCCGCCCTGTGCCATCGCGAAGGCCACCTGATCCGGGCGGTTCACATTGGCGCCGATCGCCAGATCATGTCCGTCGCTGGTCCGTGCCGGCAGAGCGCGCTCCGCCTCTTCGGCGGCGCGTCGCGCCGCGATCTCCTCGATCCAGGCGCGGGCGGAGGCAATGTCCTGCGCCGAGGGATCGAGCCAGATACGGCCGCTATCGCCATCGACGATGGCGGTCGTGCCGGCCGCCTGCGTCAGCAGATCGGCCCCGCCTGCCACGACCGACGGCAGGCCGAGCGTACGTGCCAGGATCGCGCTGTGCGACGTCGGCCCACCCAATGCGGTGGCGATACCCGCCACGCGGCGCGTGTCGAGCGTCGCCGTATCCGATGGCGACAGGTCCGTCGCCACCAGCACACAGGGCTGATCGGGCAGGTCGGCCAATGTCCCTGCGCTGAGCGCCGGATCAATCTGGGCTAGCACGCGCCGGCCGACATCGTGCAAATCGGCGGCGCGTGCAGCCAGCACCGGATTACCCAGTGCCGAAAGCTGTCCTGCCATGCGATCGATCGCCTGATGCCAGGACCAGGCGACGCCATGGCCCTCCACCATCAACTGACAGGTAAGCGTGATAAGGTCAGTATCGTCCAGCAACCCGGCCTGCGCCGCGAAGATCGCGGCATCCCCCGCACCCAGACGGCGGGTGGTGTCATCGACCAGCGCCTTCATCTGCGCCCGGGTGCGCACCAGCGCATCGTTCAGCAGCGCGCCGCCCGCGACCAGATCGACCGGCTGGTCGGGCACGTCCAGTACCGCCGAGGCCAGGATGTGGACGGGACCAATGGCGAGGCCGGGGCTGGCGGCGACCCCGGCGATCATCGCGGGATTGCCGGCCGGTTTCCAGCCGCGCACCGGCGCCTTCGCCTTTTCGGCGGCACGGGCGGCATCGGCGTTCTCACGAACCGTGAGGTTGGTGACGGTCCGCATGAACTGGTCCAGCGTGTTCCTGTCGCTCGCCGAAATGGTGACGCGTTCGCCTGCCTTCAGCCCCAGTTGCAGCAGCGAGACGATACTGCGCGGATCGGCCATGTCTCCGTCGTGGCGGATGCGTATGGGCGTAGCCAGGCTCTTGGCTGCTTCCGCCCAGGCTGAGGCGGGCCGGGCATGCAGACCAGCAGGATAGTCGACCGTCCATTCGATCCGTTCGGCCAGATCCTCGGCAGCAGGCCGGGCCTCGCTGGGGTTGGCGTCTTCATGGAGGGCAGCGGCAATAGCCGCCGGATCGTCGGTGGCGAGAAGGGCCGCCAGGCGCGCCTCATCCTGAATCAGGCGGGTGAGGCGGCGCAGGATCGCGATATGACTGTCGGAACTGGCGGCGATACCGACAATGAGATGGGCCCGCTGCCCGGGATTCCACTCAATCCCTTCGCGCAGTTGCAGGACCACGATCCCGTCGTGGCGCACCAGCCCTTTGTCCTCACCCAGGCCATGGGGAATGGCGACGCCCGACCCCAGATAGGTGTTTGCCACCGCCTCCCGCCGAACCATGCTCTGTTCATAGCCGGGCGAAACGCAGCCAGCGGCGACCAATATCTGGCCGGCCTGGAGGATGGCGGCCTCCTTGTCGGACGCCTGCGCATCGATGCGGATCAGATCTTCATGGCGAAGCACACTTAGGGGGTCGGCAGTCATGGCTCTTCAGTATCCTCTCTCCTCTCAAGAAAACGTTTTCTCATGATTCTGTCAATACACTTGCATTTACCCCCTGCGATCGGCCATATCTCGGGCAGAATTAAGAGAGGATGAGGAAAACGATTTTCCCATGACGGTCGGAATCAAGGACGTAGCGCGAGTGGCCGAAGTATCGCCTGCCACCGTCTCCCGGGTACTTTCGGGGCGTGCGGTTGATCCAGCCATGCGCGACAGGGTGCTCGCAGCGGTCAGGACAACAGGCTACCGGCCCAACCTCGCGGCCCGTCGGCTCCGTTCGCGCCACAGCAACACGATCGGCCTCATCGTTGCAGATATCCGTAACCCCTTTTTCACGGCAGTGTCTCGCACGGTCGAGGATATCGCCTATGAACGCGGCCTGCGGGTTATATTGTGCAATACGGATGAAGATCCCGCCAAAGAGGCGATGTATCTCCAGTTGATGCAGGAGGAACGGGTGACAGGGGTGATCCTGGCACCCACTCGGCAAGGCGCCAAGAAGGCATCGCAGACAAAGGCAGAGCATCCCATCATCCTGATCGATCGCGTAGCAGCGACGACCACGGACTGCGTCGTGCTCGACAATGATGCGATGGCTCGCACACTGGTTGCCCATCTGCATGCGCAAGGGTTCAGATCCATTGCCGGCCTGTTCGGCGCAGCCAGCACCACGGGTGCCGAACGACGCGCCGGGTTTGAGCAGGCAGCCCAAATGATCGGCATCCTTACGCGATCCCTGTCTGTGCCGCATGGAGAGGGTGAAGCGGAGAGGCTGGTCAGCGCTCTCCTGCAAACGCCTGATCGGCCCGAAGCGATCATTGCGAGCAATGGCCTGATGCTGATGTCGGTATTGCGAGCCGCACATGCGCTGGGCCTGAGCGTTCCCGGCGACTTCGCATTGGCTGGGTTCGACAATGACAGCTGGACGGAATTTGCAGCTGATGGACTGAGCGTTATCGAACAACCCGTGGAGGAGATCGGGCGCACCGCCATGGCCATGCTGCTCGACCGTCTCGACCATCCGAACGCCGCCGCTCGTAAGGTGGTTCTGAGCGGGCGTCTCATCATCCGCGGATCTACGATCCGTCGTGAAAAATCAGCAAACCAGAATGGGGTATGAGGATATGAAACCGCCAATCGGCAGGGACACCAGATTGTGCATGTCGCTGTCAGGTCGCCCTGGTAACGCCGGATCCCGCTTCCACAATTGCCTCTATGAGATTCTGGGGCTGGACTATGTCTATAAAAGTTTCAGTACACAGGATCTGGCAGCTGCGATCGGCGGCATCCGCGCGTTGAATGTGCGCGGCTGCGCCATTTCCATGCCGTTCAAGGAAGCGGTCATTCCTCTGATCGATGATCTTGAAAGCTCAGCCCGTGCAATCGACAGCGTCAACACCATCGTCAATGATGATGGCCGGCTGACTGGCTACAACACTGATTATGTTGCGGTTCGCCAGCTTCTCGAGAAGCGCATCGAAAAACCGGTACCTTTTCTACTCCGAGGAAGTGGTGGAATGGCGAAAGCCGTCGCGGCCGCGCTTAGAGATGCTGGCTTCGCCAACGGCACGATCATCGCGCGCAACAAAATGGCCGGGCAGGCGATCGCAGACCAATATGGCTTTTGCTGGCAGGCTGATCTACCGCCGGATAGCGCACCACTGCTGATTAATGTCACGCCATTGGGTATGGAGGGCAAGGACCGAGACGCCTTGGCGTTCCGCGCAGAGCAGATCGCGGCCTGCAGCACCGCTTTCGACGTCGTTGCCCAACCGGTCGACACCCCTTTCGTCCGCGCAGCCAGAGCTGCTCGAAAGAGCGTGATTTCCGGCGGAGAGGTCATCGTCCTGCAAGCGGTGGAGCAATTTATTCTTTACACGGGCGTGAGCCCCGGCGCCGACGATATCTATGAAGCAGCGCGATATGCCCACGGCGCAGACGTCGCTGCACGAATAGCTGATTAAGCCCCCTCCCCCTCAATGCAAAGGCCTACCATGCAAGCCATCTCCCTCAGCCGTTTCCTGATCGAGCAGCAACGCCAGGCCCAGGCTTTGCCAGGAGAATTGCGCCTGCTCATCGAAACGGTCGCACGCGCCTGCAAGACGATCAGTCACGCGGTATCCAAGGGCGCACTGGGTGAAGTTCTTGGTAGCCTGGGCAGCGAGAATGTTCAGGGAGAGGTTCAGAAAAAGCTCGATGTCATTGCCAACGAGCTATTGCTCGATGCCAATGAATGGGGTGGCCATCTGGCAGCCATGGCTTCCGAGGAGATGGAGACCCTCTACCCTATCCCCAACCGCTATCCCAAAGGCGAATATCTGCTGCTGTTCGATCCGATCGACGGCTCAAGCAACATTGATGTCGACCTGAGCGTCGGAACGATCTTCTCCGTACTCAAGGCACCCGAAAATGCTTCAGGGCGCGAGGTAACAGAGCAGGACTTTCTGCAAGCCGGCATACATCAGGTCGCAGCCGGCTATGCCATATATGGACCACAAACGCTGCTGGTTCTGACAATTGGATCTGGCGTCTATGAATTCACTCTCGATCGTGAAATCGGCTCATGGCGGATGACCGACGGCCCCATGCAGATGCCCAAGGGCAATCGCGAATTTGCCATAAACATGGCGCGTCGCCGCCAATGGTCGCCGCAAATCATACGCTATGTCGACGAACGAATTCAGGGGGCGGAAGGGCCTTTGGGCAAGGACTATAACATGCGCTGGACGGCCTCGATGGTGGCCGATGTACACCGCATCCTGAAAAGAGGGGGTATCTTCCTTTACCCTAAAGATGCCCGCCCGGATGGTACGGCCAGACTACGTCTGATGTACGAGGCAAATCCGATGGCCTTTCTGGTAGAGCAGGCAGGCGGCGCAGCCATCGACGGCGAACAGCGACTGATGGAAGTCCTGCCGTCAAAACTTCATCAGCGCATTGGGGTGATTCTGGGTGACAAGGAGGAAGTCACATCACTGCTGAGGGACTGAACACCCAAAAACAAAAAGGCGCCTCTCCGCTTAATATACGTAATTTCAAAAAGTTAAATCAAAAAAAAGCGTCAACCATCGAATCCTGCCAGCGATCTTGACGCAACTAAATCACATATATAGATTTAGTTGCGTCGATCATGGAAAGCATGACGCCGCACAGGATGGAGAGGGTGATGAAGGTGCATTCCGTCAGACGCAGTTATCTGACCGGCACGCAGATATCGCGAGCCTCTCCCTCCACCTGAATGCAATCAAAACATCGTTGCAATGCACCACGAGCGTGCATGCCAACGACAATCAAAAAACAAAAAAGTTTGAGAGAGGAGTAGGCCGGTGGCGATTACCCCCTTTTATTCACGCAGACAAACATTGGAAATGCTCGCCGCCTTTCCAATGCTTTCATCCTGCGGCAGCGAAGCAGAACCTGCAATTGGCGCAATGCCTGTATCGAGTGGAACCCCCGATCCTACTGGTTTACCAACGGCAACCCCGATTAGCGAACGACCACGATATCATATCGCGGCCCCGGCAGGAGGCTGGATCAACGACCCACAGCGCCCTGTGCGAATGGGAGATCGCTGGACAATTTGGGCGCTCTTCAATCCAACCTATCCCACCGATGGCACTGAATGGCGCCGCTGGACCTCAACAGACCTCGTCACTTGGCAGGATCAAGGTATATCGATCCCACGCCGCACAACATCCTTTGGAGACATCTGGACCGGGAGCGCGGTTGTCGATGTCACCAATACTGCCGGATTCGGCCCCGGCGCACTGATCGCGCTCGTTACAATGCCCGCAGACAATGCCGCCGGGCAAAACCAGTCCTGCGCACTCTGGTACTCTCTTGATGAGGGTGCCAGCTTCACCTTTCACGACATCGTGCTACCCAATTTCCCAGGCAACAGGCAGTTTCGCGACCCCACGGTTTTCTGGCATGAGACCAGCGGCAATTGGATTATGACGCTGTCAGAGGAAGGCAAGATCGGCATCTACACTTCGCCAGATCTCAAGCACTGGACTTATTCCAGCGGTTTTCTGTCAACGGTCGTCGGTGGCGTGATGGAATGCTCGCATCTCTTCAAACTGCATCTATACAATCCAGATGGCACAACTTCGGCAGATAAATGGGTTTTGCTGGTAGGCGGAGATGGGACGGCTTCCGGCTTCACGGGTGGAACCTGGTATTGGGTAGGCGAATTCGATGGCACGACCTTCACGGCCAGCGCTCCCGACGGCCAATGGCTAGATGGCGGAGCTGATTTTTACGCGGCCGTTATATGGAATGACCCTCAAGCTGCCGATCCCATTGCTTGTGCATACTCAATGGGATGGATGAACAACTGGGCATATGCAAACCAACTACCAGCAACCCACGATTATCGAGGTCAACTCAGCATTGTTCGCGAATTGCGCTTACGACTGATCAACAATGCACCGCGGCTTTCTAGCACCCCTCTGCCAGCACAGAACAAGATATTCGCGCTTACTGCCCAGGGCTCTGATCAGACGATTGCAGATGGTTATGATTATATCTGGCCCGACAATGCTAGAATGGTTGCGGGGCGGATCGACCTCACGCTCAACCGGATCGGATCGGCTTGGCCATCAATAGTGTGGCTATCCGTCCGCGGAGGTTCCGGTTACTCCACTCAGATCTGCTTTGAGCTAGGTAATAATAGGGCATTTATCAGACGCGTGACCAGTGGCCCTGAAGCGCCTGACAGCGAGGCGTGGCGCCTAGATCGAAGTCTGCCATGCGATTTTTCGGAAGGTGTAGTAGACGTTAGCTTATTTATCGACATTTCGTCCGTAGAATTATTTGTAAACAATGGAGAAGCTACGCTATCTCAGCTTATCAACGCGCGCATAGCCGACACGTCTTTGAATCTAACGACTGTACACGGCAGTGTGCTGGTATCAAAAGTTTCAATATCAAGTTACATCTAGCGGCATACATCATCGAACAATTACGTACCGACGTCAGCATATGGAATTTCATGTGAACATAAGCTAACCAATAACTGCTTCTTCCGTCAGTTTGCTCCGCGCCACCTTAAGATGAATCGTCATCATCCTGATGGCGTGGCTTGTCCGGGCACGATCAGGTCCTAAAGCCCAAGGCCACGGCCTAGCGAGCGTCCGAGATGCCGCTGGAGATCCTGCGACAGCGATTGGCCGCTTTGGGAGGACAGACCGAGCTCTTTGGTGCGATTGCGCAGCAGCGACTCCAGCTGAGGATCGCGCTCCAGCCCCTTGGCCATGCCCGCCATCGCCTCACGCACCTTCCCGCTTGCGCTATGGTCGCCACTGCGGCTGAGCGCCTGACGCTGGCTGTCGCTGCTTTGCCAATCGGCAATGAAGCGGTCTGCCCGCTGCTGGCCAGCGACACGCATGTCCCGCTCCACCTGCATCTGCCTGATGGCATTGCCGCTATGCCCGGTGGCCGCTTCATGGATGAGCCCGCGGTCCTTGCCAAAGGCAGCGCTCAGATCCTGCGATGCCTGGGGGCGCAGCGCATCGAGCGCGTCGCGCGCCCGCTGGGCAGCCTGTTGCTGCTCGATCAGCGGCTCATAGCCCTGGGCGCGCATGGCCTGCTCTTGCTGCAAGGCCTTGGCATAGTCCTGAACCGCCTTGTCGAACGAGGGCATGGCCGGTCGCTGGTCCAGCGGCGCGGCATTGAGCTTCAGCCCGGCGAAGATACTGCGCTTTGGCTGAAGCGAGGGCTCGGCCTGGGGTTGGACCTGATGCGGTGGCTGGGGCTGGGCCTGCTGCGGTGGCTGTGGCTCGGGTTGGGGCTGGGCCAGGCTCGCCGGCTCCGGCGCGCGCCCATAGTCCGATGCCATATCCTTGCCACGCTCACGCTCGAGCGTGCGCACGAGCTTTCCCTGATTGGCAAAGTCATCCTTGCCATAATGAAGATTGACGGTTTCGCGGTGACGCGAGAGCGCGACATAGCTGGCATGGCGATCGAGCCCTGGGGTTGCCAGCACATGCACCTTGTCCACCGTCATGCCCTGCGCCTTGTGGATGGTGGCGGCATAGCCATGATCGATATGGGCATAATGTTTGGTGTCGAACCGCACGTCGCGCCCATCATCGAGCGATACCCGCATATGCGCCTTGTCGACATGGGCGATGGTGCCGAGCGTTCCGTTCTTCACCCCAAGGCTGCGCTCATTCTTGAGGAACATGATCCTGTCTCCGTCGGCAAAGCTTCGCGCGCCGCGCTCGACGGTGAGGCTGACATCCCTGCCCAGTTCCCCTGACCGCTGCAGTTGCTCGCGCGCCGCCTGGTTGAGGCTGCGCACTTCGTCATTGGTGTGGGTAAGGATGATGCGGCTGGCTTGTGGGTCGGCGATGCGATCGCGATCCCACCGCTCGATCAGGTCACCCCGCGCATCCTCGCGCGTCTCGGCGGCATGGACATGGCCATGGTCGCCATAGGCGGTGATCGCCTCATGGGTGCGACCGGTCGCCAGCGCCCTGGTCGCCTCGCGCTGCCAGTCGTGCGCCTGCCGGCGGATCGAGCTGATCTCGACGCTGCCATGGCGCTCGGCAATAGCGCGGAACGAGGCGCCGGCCTCGATCGCCTGCAGCTGCTGGGGATCGCCGACCAGCACGACCTTGGCACCATGCGCCTGCGCCTCCTCAAACACTCTCTCCATCTGCCGCGTGCCGATCATCCCGGCCTCGTCGATCACCAGGATCGACCTGTCGGTCAGCCTCTCGCGATCCTGCGCCCATTGATGCTCCAGGCTGGCGATCGTGCGCGAGGCTATGCCCGACCCGCTTTCCAGATTTTCCGCAGCGATGCCCGAGAGCGCCGCGCCGCGCACATCATAGCCGGCCCGCTCCCATGCATCGCGCGCCACGCCCAGCATCGCGCTCTTGCCGGTGCCGGCATAGCCAATGACATTGCTCAGCCCCTTGGCGCTATTCACATGCTCGAGCGCGCCGCGCTGTTCGGCCGAGAGGTCGAGCCCGCCTGCGCTGGCCCGTGCCAGCGCGCGTTCGACATGGCGATCGGCAAGCCCGTGATGGCGCCGCGCGTCGAGCGTGGCGGTGGCCTTTTCGAGCCGCTGTTCGGTCTCCAGCATCGCGCGGGAGGTGAACCGCGCCTCCCCTCGCCCATCCTTGCCCAGCGCCACCAGATCGGGCGAGGCTTTGACCGCCGCCATCACCCGATCAAATTGCTCCTTCCCCTCGCTATGGCGGTGAACGAACATGGCAAGATCACGAGTGGTGAAGGTCGCCTGGTTATGGGTGATGCCATCGAGCGCAATGCCCGGATTGGTGAGGATCTTCTCGCCATTGGAGCGGGCGATCTCATGATGCTCTTCGATCCGCTCGCTGGCCTGGCCCGCTTCCCCCATGCGCGCCGCAGCCGGGCCGATCTTGTGCTGGGGCTCCAGATCAATGCCCTGGGCTTCCAGGCTGCGATGATCGATGCGTGCATCGATATCTAGAGCAGCCAGGCGCTCGTTCACATGCTCCGCCCAGGCCTCGCGCCAATGGCTGAGAAGCTGCGTGCTGTTCCAGTCGCGCACCTTGGCGCCAAATCCCTCTGGCGTCACTTCGCGCAAGGTCAGCATCACATGGGCATGGGGCTTGGCCAGTCCATCGGCGCCGATATCCCAATGGACATTGAGATCGGCGACCATGCCGACATCGACGAACTCGCGTTGGACGAAGTCGCGGGCAAGGGCGATGCCCTCAGCCTGCGACATTTCTCGGGGGATGGCGAACTCCACTTCACGCGCCAGCTGCGCGTCCTTGCGGATCTCGGCGGCCTCGACATCATTCCACAGCTGCTCGCGATCGCGCCATTGCTCTGGCGCGCCATCGGGCAGCATCACTTCGCTGTGGACGACGCCGGCCTTGTTGGAGAAGTCATGATCGCGCCCGAACAGCATATCGAACAGCGAGGAGCCTGAGCGATAGGCGGCCGAGGCGACCGCCGAGCGGCCGGCGGCGCGCGAGATGACTTTGACCGAGAGATGGTAGATCGCCATGACGGCCCACCATTTACACCTAAAGCAGCACGTCGGCACGACGTATAAGCGCGCCCTCAAAAGATTTCATCAGTTTCGGGATGACGAGATCCCAGGAAATTCCAGCGCATTGTGACTGATCGAGACGGTCGATAACGCCGGGGTCTGACACCAACAGCGAGGCCATATTCCATGCGCAGACCACGGGACTATGACGCAGAGCTCAAGGCTCTCACCGACAAGGCACGACAACTTAAAGCCCGCAAGCAGAGCCAGCTGGGCGAACTGGTGATGGCGACCGGGGCCGATGGGCTCAGCGCCGAGGAACTGGCCGGCGCATTGCTTGCCGCTGCCAGCACAACCGAAGCACCAAGGCGGGAGGCGTGGCGCAAACGGGGAGCCGCCTTCTTTTCAGGGCAGCGGCATGATGCTGGGTCAGGCGCTGGCGACAAGCCGGGCAGCGCTGCGCCGGGTGAAGGTCGCGCGCCATCGCCTGCAGCTGAGCCAGGCGCGGCATGATCGGCGGGACTGGCAGATGAAGCGGCGCGAGCGCACCCGGCATTTGATTGAGCTCGGCGGTCTGGTCGTGAAGGCTGAGTTGGTCACGCTCACCGATGATGATCGCGCGGTAATGCTCGGGCTGCTTGGAGAAGCGGCGGCAAAACTGCGAACGGAAGAGCGCGAAAAGCTGCTTTTGCTCTGGCGCCGGCGGGGCCAGCGCATGTTCGCGACCGATGCATTGCCTGATCGGCCATGACAGCGCATAGGCGAAGGTATGAGTGAACAGATGCAAGCCGCCATTCTCGCCGTGATCGAGCGCGCGCCGCAGTGGATCAGGCAGGATCTGGCATCCAAGGATCCGGCGGCCCGCACCCGTGCGGAAGAGTCGCTGGCGATGATCATTGCCGACGCCATCAGAAAGCAGAGCGAACAGCCTGAATGATCAGGCCCTAAATGATCAGGCGGGGACGCCGGCAGTCCGCTTGAGTTCGGCGATGCGCTCGGCGCAGACTTCATGCACGACGCGGCCCAGTTCCTCGACCTGTTTGCCCAACCAGCTCAGCTCCGCTTCGCTGATCTTGTAATGCTTGGAATAGCGGGCCTTCACATAGGCTTCCTTGAGCTTCTCGAACCGCGCCCGATCGATATGTCGCTCACTTGGCCAGACATAGGCCAGCCGCCGATCGATCCGCTCGGCCTGGGTGCGCAAGAAGCCAAGGTTATGCACGTGCGGCGTATAGAAGGTGCAGACCAACAAGACGCAGTGGTAGAGGCTCTCCGCTGATTGATGCAGTAGGAAGGCGGCTTCCTTAGTGAAGCCCTGGTCGGTCGCATCTTTTGAGAGTTTGAATTTCCGCAGGGATGCCGGAAACCACTCGTCGGAATATTCCTGCGCCATGGCCAGCGCCTTGTCGGGCGTCTTGGGCTTTGGCGTGTGCAGTTCCTTGTCGTCGCTCTCGTAAAGCGCGATGCCATCCTTCGCCACGTCCATGAAGAAATAGCGGCCATGGGCGAGGCCATCATTCACTTCCTGGAGGGTGTGGACGATGAAATTGACCGGGGTCTTGAGCGTGGCGGTGATGCCATATTCGCGCATCAGCCGCTCATCGACCCCAAGCCAATATTTGACGCGATCGGTCAGCCGCTGGTCGTTGACGATGATCAGGAGATCATAGTCGGACTTGTAGCCCTTGGCGGTGTGCGGCTCATCAACCCAACCGCCACGGGCGTAGCTGCCATAGAGGATGATCTTCTGGATGCGGCCCTTCTTGCGCCAAGCCTGGGTGGCGAGCGCCAGCCCGTCCTCAAATTCCTCGAAGATGATCTGCACGACGCGCGCCAGTTCGCGCTGCTTGTCGGCGGGAAGATGATCGAGATCGTTACGCATGGCATAGCCACCCTGTCGGACCGATCGCCCGATGGCAAGCCATCGGGCGCGGCGGGTTGATCATAGACGATGGGAAAGCCGTCGCCACCAGGGCTCGGGCTCGTACAAGGTCCGCAGGAATATGCGCAGTGCTGCGGCAAATTCGGCCTCGGCCTGCTCGGCGCTGATGCCGTGCCGCTGCGCAAGCTGGGCATAGCTAAGATCCTCCATACGGATATCGAAGAAGATGGTGCGCTGAAGTGCGGTCATGCGGCGGAGCGACCGGCGCCCGCGCCGCAGAAAGACGCGCAGGGGAAGCTTGTCGGTCATGCCGCTGTCCCTTCCATGCCCAGCAGATAATCGGCCGCCTTGCTGGCCGCGCTTGCCGCCTTGAAGATCGCCCGCTCATCCTCGCGCAGGACGGCAAGCCAGGAGCCGATATAGTCGCTATGCCGGACGGTGGGCAC
>NZ_LUFI01000069.1:0-26755 GCF_005281675.1 Sphingobium sp. MP9-4
GCCGCTGGCGAAGCGGGTTTCGACTGATCTGCCCCCCGCTGAGTGGCCCAGAGACTATGATAGTCTGGACCGCGAAAGGGACATTGAATGCCGAGCAAGAAGCACAAGCCGGAAGAGATCATCGGCAAGCTGCGTGAAGTTGAGATTGTGCTGGCGCAGGGGGCTTCGACCGCCGAAGCCTGCCGTCGGATCGGGGTCAGCGAGCAGACCTATTATCGCTGGCGCAAGGAATATGGCGGGCTGAAGACCGACCAGGCACGGCGGATGAAGGATCTGGAGAAGGAAAACCAACGGCTGCGCCGGGCGATCTCGGACCTGACGCTGGACAAGCTGATATTGCAGGAAGCTGCACGGGGAAACTTCTGAGCCCCGCGCGGCGAAGGCGCTGCATCGATCATATACGACGGGATTTGCCAGTCCGGCTATCCGAGCGACGGATATGCCGGGTTCTGGGGCAGCATCGATCGACACAGCGTAAAGTGCCGCGTGGGGCGGATGACGAACAGGCGCTGACGGAGGACATCATCGCCTTGGCAAAGCAATATGGTCGTTACGGCTACCGCCGGGTCACGGCGTTGCTGCGCCATGCGGGGTGGACGGTGAACCATAAACGGGTCGAGCGGATATGGCGGCGCGAAGGGCTCAAGGTGCCGCAGCGCCAGCCCAAACGCGGGCGTCTATGGCTCAACGACGGATCATGCATCCGCCTGCGGCCTGAGTATCCTGGGCATGTGTGGGCCTACGACTTCGTCGAGGGGCGCACGCATGACGGCCGCAAGTTCCGCATCCTGACGATCATCGACGAGGCCAGCAGGGAATGTCTGGCGCTTATCGTTGCGCGACAGCTCAAACATGAGGATGTGCTGGCGGCCTTGGCGGACCTGTTCATCTCGCGCGGCCCGCCTGCACATATACGGTCAGATAATGGCGCCGAATTTATCGCCAATGCCGTCCAGCAATGGCTGCGGCAGATCGGCGTGAAGACGCTCTACATCGCGCCGGGATCGCCATGGGAGAATGGCTATAATGAAAGCTTCAATGGGTCGCTGCGCGACGAACTGCTCAATGGTGAAATCTTCTACAGCCTCGCCGAGGCCAGGGTGCTGATCGAAGCCTGGCGGCGGCATTACAACACCGTCCGCCCGCACAGCAGTCTTGGCTATCGGCCACCGGCACCAGAAACGGCGACACCGCCATATCCGGCCTCCGGTTCCGCTTCGCTCCACCTCCGTCCGGATATGGCGGCGATGAGCTTAATGCACTAACAAACCAATCGGTCCACTCGGTGGGGGCAGATCAGATGCTCAGCGGAGGAGAGCGGATGCGCAGGTTGCAACGATCGAAGCTCAGCTTATCGACGAGCCCGATCCGTCCATCATCAAAGCTGCTGGTAAATCTCTCAAGACGATCATCGAAGGGGCGATAGGTGGGGCTGCCGGTACAGCTATAGCTGCTACCCCGGTCTGGGCACCCCTGATTTCGATGTTTAGCGGATAGGGAGCGAAAGCCACCCCATGTAATAAGCAGCTAGAAAGCGTAGATAGGTTGATAGTGAGCGATCAACGCCCACCCGGCTAACGCTTTCCGAAGAAACGACCCTTTGCCGCCGTTCAGCAGCCGATTTTTCATTCCCAGATGCGGCCGGCCCGCTTTGCCGATCGGAACGTTCGAGACTGGCCGATTGCAGAATGACGGCTTTCAGCCCGCCGGTGAGCGATAGCTGCCGGTCGGTATAGGAGAGATAATCCTATGCAGTGGTTTGCGGTTAGGCGAGTGCAAGCTCAGCCTAGATCGGGATGAATCAACCTGTCCATCGCCTTCGCAGCGCGTTAAGCATAAAGTTCAGACATCTCACTATATATTTCGCTGACTGCTACCGATTGCGCGGAACATGCGTTTGAATTGCTCGGGAAAGCGATGCACGAGAATGAGATAAGCGATCATGGGTCGTACTCCATCGGGCGCGCGAGGGGCCAGCCCAACGCAACGCAGGTGTTTCCAGCCTCTGGAAATTCGGTCGAAACTCTCGACCGGCGTTCGATTTTTTGGAGAAGCGGCACCGGACATGCTCGGTACCGCTGATCACCAGTCAATATAGGGATCGCGGCGGCACATTATAAGACACAACGTCGGAGGCGCATCAAAATGGTGCCCATAATCGTTCGGCGTCATCGACCGCTTCAAACATGTCGCTTTCAGCCTGCATCTTATTGAGGTGAAGACGCACGGCGTCCGGGTCGCCATGCCGCGGAAATCCTCGATCCGCCTTGGCCGCCCTTGCTAGATCGCCGATCCAGCCGTCTCGGCCGTGCTGACCGATCAGCCAGGTGCCAAAGGCAATGTCCTCAAATGGGTCCTGTTCGATCGCTTCGCTATCCGTCATGGCCTGACCCGTCCCGCCAGTTGCCAGCCCCGTTTCGAAGGTTTGACCATGGGGCGACCACACAGCAGACATGCCGACATAAGCAAGCCATTTTCCACATGCTCCTCGACCGGATCGGGCCGATGCCGGCGCAGTAGATTGTGAAGGATCATCAAGGGGCTCCTGTCCCGCAATGAAGCGGACTTTGTCTTATTGAGGTTGCCTCCGCCACACCCTCTGACACGACATGATTGGCTGGTTCTGCAGGCTCGGCCGCATCTTCGATCAGGAATTCTAGCGCGATCGCTGCATCCTCTGCGCTGAGCAAACGGCGCACGCCGGCTTCGATGTCGGCCGCCTCTACCGCCTGACGGCCCCAGGCCGCAGCCGCGCGCAGGGCAACGGCGCGAACATGGGCGAGCGGCGTCTCGGCCGCCCTCTGGCGGTGCAGGGCTTCTTGCTGCCTGCACATCAAAGCACTATTGAGTGCGATGGTCATGGTCGCCCGTCCGAACGCGCGTGGCGCACCCACAAAGGCACCCAGCGCCACGAGTTCATCGAAGAAGGGGGGCCAAGGAGATCGGAACCATCCGCCGCCATTCCTTCGATCCGGGCCTGGACTTTAGCCTGTTCGTCCCGCTTTTGCGCCTGCTCCAAGTCCTCCAGCTCGATCCGATGGCTCTCCAATCCGCTACCTGTTGGAATGTGGAGCGTCGTCGTGATCTGCCCCCACCGAGTGGACCGATTGGTTTGTTAGTGCATTAACAGGTTGCGGAAAAAGGCTCTTTCCTTGAGCCGCTTGAGGTGATTCAGACGCCTTCAACTGAGGTTGAAGGATTTGAGATGCGGGGCGGCGATTACCGGAGCGAAGGGTTGTTTTCCTACGTGAGCTGCGAAGCTCGGGTTCCGGCCAACCACCCACTTCGGGCGATCCGCGCGATCGTCGACGAAGCTCTCGAGGTGATGTCGGCTGATTTCGATGCGATGTATTCGCGCATTGGCAGGCCATCGATCCCGCCCGAGAAGCTGCTGCGCGCATTGCTCCTGCAAGCTTTCTATACGATCCGCTCGGAGCGCCAACTCATGGAGCAGATGGATTACAACCTGCTCTTCCGCTGGTTCGTTGGCCTGGCGATGGATGCGCCGATCTGGGATGTCACGGTCTTCACCAAGAACCGTGAGAGGCTGCTGTCCGGGGACGTTGCCGCCAAGTTCCTGTCCGCCATCATCAACCAGGCACGCGTGCAGGCTCTTCTGTCCGACGATCATTTCTCGGTGGACGGCACGTTGATCGAAGCCTGGGCCAGCGTGAAGAGCTTCAGGCCCAAGGATGAAGGCGGCCCCGGGAATGACGATGACGGTGGTTCAGTCTCCGGCCATGGCGAGCAGAAAACAGCGCCGAGCAATGCCGGACGCGATTTCCGGGGCGAGAAGCGCAGCAATGCGACCCATGCATCAACCACTGACCCCGATGCCCGCCTGTTCAAGAAAGCGCGGGGCCAGGCAGCCAGGTTGTGCCATATGGCCCATGTTCTCATGGAGAACCGCAATGGCCTCGTCGTCGATGCGATCCTCACCCAAGCGACCGGCACCGCCGAACGCGATGCCGCACTGACCATGCTGGGCCGGATGGAAGGGCGCCATCGGATCACGCTGGGCGCGGACAAGAACTACGACACCGCCGCCTTCGTCGAAGCATTGCGCGAGATGGACGTCACCCCGCATGTGGCTCAGAACAACAGCAACCGGCGCTCGGCAATCGACGGGCGTACGACACGCCATCCCGGCTACGGCCTCTCCCAGAAAATCCGCAAGCGGATCGAGGAAGTGTTCGGATGGGCAAAAACCTGCGGCACGATGCGAAAAACCCGACACCGTGGGCAACATCGCGTCGGATGGTCCTTCACGCTCACCGCTGCCGCCTATAACCTCATCAGACTGCCGAAACTGCTAGCCGCCACCTAGGCCTGCGCCTCACAACGCCCGAGGCCGGTCAAAAACGACCGGCTTCGGGAAGTTACCTCCCGGAATGACTGACGCCGTGGGCTAGAAAACCGCGAAAACGGGGCCAATGGCCGGCTCTGCCAAGCCTTTTTCCGCAACCTGTTAAGAAAAATCATTCGCAACAGCACGAGGTTCGCAACCGCTATCTCGGATGGATGCTTGGGCGTGCAGCCCATGCTGGATCACGAGATAGTCTCAACGCTGGAACAAAAGTGAATCACCCAGGTTAGCTTCCATCCATTCCGGCCCGTTTCGTCGGAACTGGCTTACCGGCAACAGGTTCCTGATCTCAAGCCTATGCCAAGATGAGAGAGCCAGATGACTGACCAGCTTATGGAAACAGTAAAGAACGCATCTGTTTGCGCTGGCGGCCAAATCGCTGCGGAAAATCAGAGTTCTGATTTTAGTCTTTCGATCAGAAATTTCTTCAAGGAGCCACTGGCTGTCGGCTCGGCTTTTCCGGCAAGCCGCTGGCTAGTGCGACGGATGCTAGCACCGGTCGATTGGCGACACGTCAAGCTGCTGATCGAGTTCGGGCCTGGCACCGGGGTCCTCACGCGCTTCGCACTGTCTCGAATGTCCGCTGACTCTGCACTGCTGGCACTCGACACAAATGCCTCCTTTGTGAACCATCTTAGACGTTCCATCCTCGATCCCCGGATGCACGTCGTCGCTGAGCCTGCGTCGAATGCAGCGGCGGTCATCCGGGATCTTGGCTTTCCCGCAGCCGACTATATCGTGTCCGGCCTGCCATTTTCGACACTCGATCCAGCCGAAGCAAAGCGCACCATGCGCGCCAGCCGGTTGGTCCTGCGCCCGGGTGGGATGTTCTGCGCCTATCAGATGCGGCGCTCCATCGAACCGCTGCTTCGCGAACATATCGGCTCCGTCCGTCGCGGCTATGAATGGCGCAATATCCCGCCCTGCCACCTTTATTGGGCCAAGGCCCCCGAGCCGGACCGGAATGCAGATCCATCCGGCCGGAAGATGCTGGAAAGGCGGGATGAGAGCACAGGAAATCAAGGAGAGATGCCATGATGTCTCAGAAGGACAGCGCGGAGAGCCGCGAGGCAAGGAATGACCCGCAGGTCGATACGAATTCGTTGCAATCCGGTGCGAGCGGTGGCGACATCGCGCGCGACATCGGTACCCGCGACGAGGAAAAGACGGCGACGGGCAGTGATCCCGAGCCGACCCGCGCGACCAAGCAGGACAAGCTCCAGCCGGATACCGGCACACGGTCCGATCACGAAGGCGCGCAGGGCAAGCTCGGGGGCCAGCCATGACGCAGCGCAAATGGTCGCGGCGTGTGACCGAACATAGCGATGCGCTCGATCTGGACGAAGGCGTTTTCAAGGAAGACGATCCTAAGGCCATCGCCCTATCCCTCAAGCGATCGGCCGAGCATAGTCGCCGCAGAAAGGGGACCGCGCTCCAGTCCGCGATGGGCATGCTGACCTTCTACATCAATCGCGCCGGCGACAATCTCAGCGCTCGCCGCCGCCGCGTTCTTGAAAAAGCCAAGGACGAGTTGCGTCAGGCTTTTCACAAGAAGCGCAGGCATAGTTCAAGCTGCCCCCCTGCGCGCAAAACAATGTAACTTGAACATCCAAAATGCAGGAGGCGATCATGACAGACCTGACCACCATAGTGGAGCATATGGAAATTATCGGAGCCGACGGCGTCCATGTCGGGACGGTCGACCGTGTCGAAGGCGACAGGATCAAAATGGTCAAGGCCGACAGCGGCTCCCATAGCGATCATCATCATTTCATCTCGACCGGCCTTGTCGCTGCAGTCGAGGACGGCAAGGTGCGACTTTCAGCCAGCGGCGACTCCGCGATCCTGCTTGAAGAAGAGCAGAACGGCGGCGCTATCATGGATGATGACGCCTGACCGGCCATTCTACGTGCGGGAGAGAAACATGACCGACACCGTAAGGAAAAGGCATGAGGACGATGTGCCCAACATGACCGATGACGAACTGATCGACAGCTGGCAGATGGCGTCCAAGGAAGAGATAGACAATCCTTCTCCCTTTCTGCGGTCTGTCATCGACGAGATGACTGAGCGGGATATCCCATGCTCATCGGACCCGAGGGCTTCGTGATGGGAAAGTCACTAAAAGTCGGCGATCCGGTTTCCTGGAAAAGTCATGGTGGGGAGGCGCATGGGACGGTGGTCAAAAAGGCCATAACGCCGACCCATATCAAGGGACATAAGGTTGCGGCTTCTCCCGACAATCCCGAATTCCTCGTTGAAACCAAAACGGGCAAGCGCGCCGCGCATAAAGCCAAGGCTCTCACAAAGGAATGATCATGAGCGATTGGACTCGATGTTCGAAGCGGGGTCGTCATCATGGGCAGCGCCATGAATGACCGGCCTCCGCCATCCCCCCGCCGAAAGGAAAAGGCTGGCCTGCTGATTGCAGGCATCGTGATCCTTCTGGCCCTCTTCATCTTCGTGGGCCGTAATTTCTGGCATGGCGAGGAATTGAAGGAAGAACAGTCCACGGGGGAAAATGTCGCCAACGCGCATACGGGACCATCCTATGATCAGAAACCCTGAGGTCAATTGGCTCACTCGGCCAAGCTCATAGCAGGGCCATAGCTGCTCGATTTCTTGCATAACCGCAGGACCGCTTCGCGTGCGCAACCAGGTTGGCCTTCTTAGGCGACGATCCTATTCTGACTGTGAGAGCGGCAATTGAACTTGCAGCCCCTCTTCATTCAGACGGGCGCGCGCCGCATATTGCTGCGCCATTTCCCAATGCAGCCGTTTCGCCAATGGATCGCTAATCCTTTCGGCAGTTGCGAGCTCCTGGAGTTCACGGTGCCGAAAATAGGCTGCATCGTCATGACCATGCATTGTCATCGCTCCTTATTCCTCTTGTATCGATGCGTCTCCGAATGATTATTCTCCATTACATAGGTCAGTTTATCGCTCTTCAAGCCCAGCATCGTTTCGAGGGCATATCGTTCAATAAAAACGATAACATCGCGTTTTCCTAACCCAGGTAAATGTGTTTCTCCTGCTGGTGACCGGACACGAAAAGGGGAATTGGTGTTGAAAGAGAAAAGAAGAGGAGAGCGGCATGCCCCGCGGAGACAAGTCGAGCTATACGGACAAGCAGAAACGCAAGGCCGAACATATTGAGGAAGGCTATGAGGATCGCGGTGTCGGCCATGAAGAGGCCGAGCGCCGGGCCTGGGCAACCGTCAACAAGGAATCGGGGGGTGGCAACAAGTCTGGCTCGGGCCGCGGCAAGAAAGAAAGCCACGCTTCATCCCGAAAGGGCGGCCGGATCGGAGGGGCCAGTCAAACCCATGAAAAGCGCTCCCAAGCCGCCAAAAAAGGCTGGGAAACCCGCCGCCGACAGGCAAACGGCTGATGTCCATTCACAAGATGATATCGCTGCATCCCGATGTCGGATCGGACTTCAATCCGTTGCTGGCGACTGCGGCTCGCCACGCAATGTTCTGTGCCGAGATGTGCACCTCGTGTGCGGATGCCTGCATCGCGGAAAACATGAAGATGGCGCAGTGCATTCGGTCTTGTCTGGATTGTGCAGACCTATGTGCCGCAACGGGCCGGATCGCTGTGCGACGCACGGGTCTGAATATCGAGGTCGTTGGGCTGATGCTTGAAAGCTGCGCGCGAGTCTGTGAGTTGTGCGCCGCAGAATGCAGTCGCCACGAACATGAGCATTGCAAGCTTTGCGCCGACATGTGCCGGGAATGTGCAACAGATTGCCGTGCTGCGCTCCCTACCGTCCAATGAAAAGATGGGCTTGGCCAACGGGATGATAAACTTGACGCGTCAAGCACGGGAATGATGAAATAGACCTCAGTCGATAGGGCTTAGTATCATCATGTGCCGCAGATGGGTAAGCGGGGCGGCGGCCCCACCTTGCAGACGTAAAGTGTAGCCTTGAGTCTGCGCCTCCTGATCAGGATGGAGGACACTGGTGCTATGACGATGCCATGTGACGATGCTGGCACCAGCAAGGTTCAGCGGTTCGAGGTTTTTACCGGTGCAGGCCAGCGGCGGGACTGGCCGCCTGAAGTGAAGGCCGCGATCATCGCGGAGAGCTATTCCAAGCAGGAGACTGTCTGCGCCGTTGCCCGTCGGCACGGCCTTAGCCCATCGCAGTTGTTCACCTGGCGGCGGCAGTTGCGCAAGCAGATGGAGGCCCGCGGCGTTGCGCTGCCAGTTGCCCCCACGATGGCGCCAGCGTTCGTCCCCGCGGTTATCGAGGAGCCGCCGTCGATCGAACCGGGTCCGGCGAAGCGCCCGCGGAAGCAGGCGCGTGCAAAGGGCAGCGCGGTCGAGCTGGAGATCGAAGGCGTGGCAGTGAAGATCGGCCGTGGCGCCGATGCCGGCGTCATCGCCGCAGTAATCGAAGCCCTTAGGGCGACCCGATGATCGGACCAGGAGTTGGCGCCCGCGTGATGGTGGCGACGCGCCCGGTGGATTTTCGCAAAGGACCGGACGCCTTGGCCGCGTTAGTGAGCGCCGATTATGGCGGCGATGCATTTTCCGGCGTGATCTATGTCTTCCGGGCCAAGCGTGCCGACCGGATCAAGCTGATCTGGTGGGACGGGACCGGCCTGTGCCTGATGGCGAAGCGTCTGGAGCAAGGCGGCTTCAAGTGGCCCGGCATCCAGGACGGCGTGATGCGTCTTTCCGCCGCCCAACTCGGTGCGCTTCTGGAGGGATTGGACTGGCGCCGGGGCCATGGCGGCCGTCGACCGCAGGCCCCACAGATTGCCGGTTGACGTGGCTTTGCTCCACTGATTCACTCTTTCCATGCTCACGCAAGCGGACCTGCCGGAAGACATCGACGCGCTTCGCGCGCTCGTGCTGGAGCAGTCCCGGATTTTGGCGGAAGAGCGGGCCGCAGCTGAGGTCCGACTGGCGGAGCTAAACGTCGCCAAGGGCGAAGCGGACGTCGAGATCGAACGCCTCCAGTCGATCATCAAGGCCTTCATGCGGCATCGTTTCGGCAGCCGATCCGAACAGCTCGATGCCGATCAGCTCCAGTTGGGACTGGAAGATGTCGAGATCGCCCTTGGGCACGCCCGTGCTGCCAGAGAGGCTGTTGCGCCGCGGTCCCGCGGCGATCAGCCCCGCAAGACCAACCGCGGCTCATTGCCCGCGCATCTCGAGCGGATCGAACAGATTGTCGATCTCGACGACAAGGCCTGCCCTTGCTGCAAGGAGCCGCTCCATCAGATCAGCGAAGATGTTGCCGAGCGCCTGGACGTCGTGCCCACCACCTTCCGCGTGCTGGTGACGCGCCGCCCGCGCTATGTCGCTCCTGTGAAGGCGCGATCGTTCAGGCACCCGCTCCGGCGCGGATAATTGAAGGCGGGATTCCGACCGAAGCGCTGATCGCCCAGGTGCTGGTGTCGAAGTATGCCGATCATGTTCCGCTATACCGGCAGGCTCAGATCTACGCCCGGCAGGATATCAGGCTCGATCGCTCCACCCTGGCGGACTGGGTGGGCCGGGCAGCATGGTATCTGCGGCCGCTGCGCGACCGGACCCTTGAGGAACTGCGGCGATCCGAACGCCTGTTTGCCGATGAGACCACCGCGCCGGTGCTCGATCCCGGGCGAGGCAGAACGAAGACCGGCCAGCTATGGGCCTATGCCCGCGATGATCGACCATGCGGTGGCGCAGGTCCGCCGATGGTCGCCTATATCTATGCGGCAGATCGGAAGGCTGAGCGGCCCGACATCCACCTCGGAGATTTTGCAGGCATCCTGCAGGTCGATGGCTATGGCGGCTATACAGCTCTTGCAAAGCGGCGCGGTCAGCAGCTCAGCCTCGCTTTCTGCTGGTCCCATGTTCGGCGTAAATTCTATGATCTCGCCGCCAGTTCTCCGGTCGCGACCGAGATCCGGCGCCGGATCGCCATGCTCTATGCCATTGAAGACGAGGTGCGCGGTTCGGCCGCTGAACAGCGCCGCCTTCAGCGCGCCGAACGCAGCCGCATCATCGTCGAGGACCTTAAGCTGTATCTTGAGGGCCGGCTTCGCCAGATCAGTGCCAAGAGCAAGTTGGCTGAAGCCATTCGCTATGCGACAAGCCGCTGTGTTGGCCTCGTCCGCTTCATCGACGACGGCCGCATCGAACTCGACACCAACACCGTCGAGAGATCAATCCGCCCCTTGGCTTTGAACCGAAAGAACGCGCTCTTCGCCGGCTCCGACGAAGGCGGCGACAACTGGGCGGTCATCGCCACGCTCATCGAAAACTGCAAGCTGGGCGCGATTAACCCCAACGACTGGCTGACCCAGACCCTCACTGCGCTCGCCAACGGCCATCCCGCCAATCGCGTTCATGAACTCATGCCCTGGATCGCCGTGGGCTGAGGCCACCGCTTACGCAGATGGCGGATGCTGACGTGCTACTCATGCCAACGGGTCTACCTGCTATGCCTGAGGACAGAAACGGCCAGCCCGTGAGGGCTGGCCGTTTCCGCTTTCTCAATACGGATAGCCTAACCCATAATAGTCATAGACCTGGCGGCCATAGTTCTGGTCGAACGCCGGTTCGCTGCCGCTTGAATAATGCGGTGCGCTTTCGATCACGCTCTTGTCGAGATTTACGACATAGCCGCCTTGCTCGGTATCATAGGTCAACACGTCCCAGGGTAGCGGGTAATAATCACTCCCTATCCCGAACAGTCCGCCGAATTGCAGGACCGCATATTCGACTTTGCCCGATCGCTTATCGACCATGAAATTATAGATCGATCCCAGCTTCTCGGCGCTGGCATTATAGACATTGGTGCCTTCCACCTTGTTTGAGGCGATCAGGCGATTGGTTTCGTCGGTGTCGATATCAGGTTGCGCCATGGTTTCTCTCCTTCATTGTGGCAGGTCCGCAAAGAACGAGCGAAGGACGCCAGCTTTCCTGATAAATCACGGTGGAGCGTCAGGCTGCCCTCCAAGGCTGATGAGGCGATCCTGATCGAAGAGCTTCGTCGTGATCGTCGTTCATTCAATCGCACGCCATAAACTTAGGTGAAACTTTCTGCGGCCCTCCTGAATTAGTTTTGATCGCCAGCTTTCTTTGGGTTCTGGCGCTGAGGGATAGCATCCTCGCCCCAAGGAGAAAACTATGTCAACCTCAAGCACATTAGCGCCGATGGTCGAAAAGCTGGGCAGTCGTTCGCGACTGAACCTGGCGGAGCAGCAGGCGCTTTCGGCACTCCCACATCATGTCGTTGAATTTGGCCGGGATCGGTATTTCTCGCGGGAGGGTGATCGGGCCACCCATTGCAGCGTGCTGCTTTCGGGCTTTGCGATGTGTCACAAAATCACCGCCAGCGGAGCAAGGCAGGTCATTTCCATCCATTTGACAGGTGATCTTCTCGACGTTCACGATGGGACGGCAGAGACAACCACCTCAAATTGCCAGTCCCTTTCGAGCGCTGCAGTTGCATTGATACCCCGAACTGCTCTGGTTGCGCTCGCTAGAGACATGCCCGCCATCGCGATTGCATTATGGGCCGATATGGGCGCTAACGCCTCCATCCTGGCTGAGTGGTTGCTCAACCTTGGCCGGAGAGATGCCCGGGCGCGCGTCGCCCATCTCATCTGCGAGATGCAATGGCGAAAGGACGCCGTGGCCCACCGAAAATCACCATGTGCGACATGGCCGATGACGCAGGAGCAACTCGCCGATGCGACGGGCCTTACCGCCGTGCATGTCAACCGAACGCTGCAAAGCTTGCGTCGGGAGGGTTTGCTGGCGGCCGAGCCGCGCAAGCTGATGATCCTCGACTGGCCCGCCATGTGTGACGCGGGAGATTTTACCCCGGAATATCTGCAATTTGGAAATCGGGGCCAATCGGGTGGCGAGCGCACTGGCGCTTTTGCTTAAGCAAAGAGCCGCTTCAGCGTTGCGCATGGAAGATATATTCCTGCCCAATTGACACAGTTTCTTTTGTGCAGCGTTTTGACGCCATGAACCCATGCACAAGCTCCTGGCCGCCCGGCCTCAGTCATATGGCATCCCGTGTCCGCGAACATGATTGGGCCAAAACGCCGCTAGGGCCGACCGAAAACTGGTCGCCGGAATTGAAGGCGGCCACAACGTTGGTGCTGGAATCGGGCTTTCCTGCCGCGCTGATTTGGGGCGAGGGTTTGGTCACCATATATAATGACGGGTTCGCGCCCATACTTGGCGACAAGCCGGACGCACTTGGCCGATCATTCGCGGACATCTGGGCGGAGGCATGGGACGAGATTGGCCCTCTGGCCCGAAAGGCCTATGCTGGAGAAGCAACCTATATTCAGGATTTCCCATTAGTCATTGAGCGCTTCGGCCGACCGGAGCAGGCCTATTTCACATTCTCTTACAGCCCCGTGCGGTGTGCGGATGGCCGGGTAGGCGGAATGATCGATATAGTTACCGAGACGAGCGCAGGTGTGGAAGCGCGCATTGCTCTTGAACATAGCGAGGCAAAATATCGGTCGCTGTTTGAATCGATGGGACAGGGCTATTGCGAACTTGAACTGATCCGCGATCGGCAGGGGCGTGCCATCGATCAGCTTTACCTAGAGTTCAACCCGGCATTCGAACGTCTGTTCGGCATCGCGGTCGGCGAGGCGAAAGGCCGCAGGGCAAGCGACATTTTCCCCGACCTTGATGCTGACTGGACGCAGGCCTTCGACAGGGTCGCAAGGTCCGGGCGGGCCGATCGTGTCGAACATACTGTTGGAGACAGATGGTTCGAAGTCTTCGCCTATGCTCGGGGCGGCGACCGCGTGACCGTCCTCTATGAAGATGTGACCGAACGGAAGCGGGCTGAGGTAGCCGTGCGCGAAAGCGAGGAGCGCTACCGCACCATGTTCGAGACCATGGACGAAGGATATCTGATCGCGGATGTGCTTTTCGACGAAACCGGGAAGGCGGTGGACATCGAATATATCACCGCCAATCCCGCTTCAGCCCGCATGGTGGGTGTCGACCTGACCGGCAAACGGCTGCGAGACGTGGCCGACTATGAAGAATATTGGTACGAAATCTGGGGGCGTGTCGCCCTGACCGGCCAACCCGAACATCTCGAGCGCTATGCGTCGCCCGAAGGGATCTGGTATGATTTTCATGTCTACAAGTTCGAGCCGGACAATACACAGAGCCGGCGCGTCGCGGTCCTCTTCTCCGATGTGACGCGGCGCAGGCTCGCTGAAGAGGCCTTGCGCGAGAGCGAGACGAGGCTTCGGAAATTCGGCGAGGCGTCACAGGATGCCTTATGGATCCGAGATGCCGAGACATTCCAGAGGGAGTATCTGACCCCCGGATTCAGCGTGATCCATGGGCTTGACCCGGAACTGGCCCTGCAAGGCGACAATATGGCCAACTGGCTCGACCTGATCGTCGCGGAAGATCGGCCTGAAGCCATTCGGCATATTCGGCAGGTTGCCGAGGGTAAGTTGTCGACATCCGAATATCGCATCCGTCGCCAGTCGGACGGCCAGATACGTTGGTTGCAAGACACCAGCTTCCCTATCCAAGATGCCGCTGGAAGGACTGTACGCATTGGCGGAATCGGGCGGGACATTACTGTTTTAAAGCACACGGAGGCAGCGCTGGCTGCTGCGGAGCAATGGCAGCGGACATTGGTTGAGGGCATTCCCCAACTGGTCTGGCGCGCTGTCGATGGTGGTGAATGGACATGGGCGAGCCCGCAATGGGGAGAGTTTACAGCGCAGACCGGAAGTGAGAGCCATGGCTGGGGCTGGCTCGAACCACTGCACCCCGAGGATCGAAAAGCCGCGCAAAAGGCTTGGTCGCAGGCGCTGGAACGAGGTGGGCTGGATGTCGAATGTCGCATCCGTCAGGCAGAGGATGGCGGCTATCGCTGGTTTCGCACCCGCGCAAGTCCGGTGCGCAACAGCGAGGGGGAGATCATCGAATGGTTGGGTACCTCGACGGAGATCGATGAACTTCGCAGGCTCAAGGATCTTCAAAAGACGTTGCTCGCCGAACTTCAGCATCGTGTCCGCAACATTCTGGCGGTGATACGTTCTATGGTACGCCGATCGAGCAAGGCTGAGCTATCGCTTGACGATTATGTGCAACATCTGGACGGACGGTTGAATACCCTTGCACGAACGCAGGTACTCCTCACACGCGCCGTTGGTGCCCGGGTCGATCTCGAGGATCTGATCCGCGATGAATTACTTGCCCAGGCGGCTGATGACGACCGGCTGGCACTTGCAGGGCAGGAAGTGCCGCTTGGCCCGAAGGCGGCAGAGGTTTTGTCGTTGGCGATCCATGAGTTGACGACCAATGCGGTCAAATATGGGGCGCTGTCTTCATCATCCGCCACGCTGACGGTTTCCTGGCATGTGGAGGATAGACAGGGCTCCCGATGGCTCAGCCTGACGTGGTCGGAGCAGGGGGTCGGCGTCGCAAGCGCTGCCCCGCGGCGAGAAGGGTTCGGCACAGAACTGATAACACGTCGCATCCCCTATGATCTCAAGGGTGAAGGCCTGCTCGAAATGCGGCCTGGCGGGGCTTTATGCAGGTTAGCGTTTCCGCTTACCAATGATGCTAGTATTCTTCAGACCGACGCTCATTCGAGCGGTGGAGTTGGGGTGGAGCGAGATGAGTGAAGTCGACCAAAAAGGGCAGGATCTGGCTGCTCTTTCCGTGCTCATCGTCGAGGACGAATATTTTATCGCCGCAGAAATGACTGAGCTTTTGCAGAAAGCGGGCGCAACCGTCGTCGGCCCTTTCGCGACTGCGGGTGAAGGGTTGGCGCAACTAAATCAGGTCATGCCGGACTGTGCCCTCGTCGACATTAATACAGGAAACGGACCGTCCTTTGAACTGGCCGACGCGCTGGTCTTGCACGGCGTCCCCTTCCTGTTTCTCACCGGCTATGACGCTGGCACGGTGCCAGACCGATTTAGCAAAATCGCGCGAATCGAAAAGCCAGCGGATGAGCGGGAAGTGCTTGCGGAACTCATCGAGCTTCGCCCCATGACAATCAGAGCGCCTTTGTCGGGTTGAGGTGAGGATGACCGAATTTAACCAGTATTTTAGAGCTTCCCAATCTGGAAATAGCGCTCCCTTCGCGCAAACTGGTAAACGGATCCGCAGAGACGTTCTTCGAAGATTGCAGGATGAAAAAGCGGACTGACCGGTGTTGAGAACGAAAAATTTGTATCTGAGGGTCCGCAAAGGGTCGATAGTGTTGAAAAACCCGGCCTTGCAGTAATGGCGCGGTCCTGATTCACTGGCCTTGTCGTTAGGAGACAGGCTCATGATGGGTGATCGGACGGTGATGCAGGAGGCGCTGTTCTACAGCTTCAGCCTGGAAGATCATGTTCCCCAGAGCCACCTGTTGCGGGCGGTGGATCGTTTCGTGGATCTGGACGGTATCCGGGAGAAGCTGCGGCCATTCTATAGCGAGACGGGCCGGCCCTCGATCGATCCTGAACTGACGATCCGGATGCTACTGATCGGCTATTGTCTGGGAATCCGGTCTGAGCGGCGGCTGTGCGAGGAAGTGCATCTCAATCTGGCCTATCGCTGGTTCTGCCGCCTCGGTCTCGACGGATCTGTGCCCGATCACTCAACATTCTCGAAGAACCGGCACGGCCGTTTCCGGGACAGTGATCTGTTACGGCAGTTTTTCGAGATGACCGTCTCGCGCTGCATCCAGGAAGGACTGGTCGGTGGCAAAGGCTTCGCCGTCGACGCCAGTCTGATCAAGGCCGACGCCAATCGCCAGCGCGGCGTTCCCGGCGATGAGGGGCTACCGCCGGATATCGTCAATCATGCTGTTCGGGAGTATCTGGAGGTGCTCGACGAGGCGGCCTTCGGAGCGGCATCGCCCGTCACGCCCAAATATCTGTCGCCGGCTGATCCAGCGGCACGCTGGACCGGCGCCCATGGCGGGCAGGCCTTCTTTGCCTACAGCACCAACTACCTCATCGATCTGGCGAATGCCGTGATCGTCGATGTGGAGGCCAGCACCGCCATCCGTCAGGCTGAGGTAACGGCGCAGCGAACGATGATCGATAGGACACAGGAGCGCTTCGGCATCTGGCCCCAGCGGTTAGCTGCCGATACCGGCTATGGCGATGCGGCTAATCTTGCCTGGCTCCTCCATGAGCGCGGTATCGAGCCGCACATCCCCGTCTTCGACCATGCAAGCCGCAGGACCGACAGCTTCCAGCGCACCGCGTTCCGCTATGACCACCGGAACGATCTCTATGTCTGTCCCGGCGGCAAGCACCTCGTCCAGCACCGCAGGGACTATGCCAGCCCACGGCCCGGCGTCGATAGGGATGGCTTCATGCGCTACCGCGCCAGTCAGCGCGACTGCCGATCCTGCGCCCTCAAGCCCCAATGCTGTCCCGGCCAGCCCGCGCGCAAGGTGATGCGATCAATCCATGAAGGCGCGCGCGATCTGGCACGGGATCTGTCCCAGACCGACGCCTATGTCACATCCCGGCGCGAGCGAAAGAAGGTCGAAATGCTGTTCGCCCATCTCAAGCGCATCCTGAAGCTCGATCGCTTGCGCCTACGAGGACCAAATGGCGCAAAAGATGAGTTCCACCTCGCAGCCACAGCCCAGAACCTGCGCAAGCTCGCGAAACTCATCCCGATCCAGCCGCCTATCGTTCCAGCGTGACACCTGGAGCCGACTGAGCCCCAACGTCAGAGACTGACAATTACCGACTTCTTCAACACTAGCGACCAAAACTCGTCGTTGGCGGCGGTAAATTGAGCTGCCTTCGGGCGTGGGAACGCTGTCCACCGGAGAAAGTTATCGTGAACACGAGTTGGAGACGATCATGGCTGCACGACCTTATTGGAAAGGCCAGATAAGGCTGGCCTTGGTTTCGATCCCTGTCGAAATCTATTCGGCGACCAAGAGCGGCGCGACCATCGCGTTCAATCAAATTCATGAGCCGTCCGGCAAGCGCATTAAATATGAGAAGGTCGTGCCCGGCATTGGCCCCGTCGATCTGGATGAGATCGTCAAAGGCTTTGAATATGCCAAGGACGAATATGTGCTGCTCGATGAGAAAGAGATCGAGGGCGTCAAGCTTGAGAGCAAGAAAACGCTCGAGCTGACACAGTTCGTCGATAGCCACGACATCGATCCGATCTATTTCGAAAAGCCCTATTATGTCGTGCCGGCTGACGACCTGGCCGAGGAAGCCTTCATCGTGCTGCGGGAGGCGCTCCGCCGCAGCCGGAAGATCGGACTTGGCCAGCTAGCGATGCGTGGGCGGGAATATGTCGTCAGCATCAAAGCCTGCGGCCGCGGAATGGTCATGGAAACCCTGCGTTACGCCGACGAGGTCAACAAGGCGGCCAGCTATTTCCGCGAAATCGGCGATGCCGATCCCGATGATGAGCTCCTCGATCTCGCCACGACCTTGATCGACAAGAAGACCGGCAAGTTTGACGCCAACGATTTCCATGACCGCTATGTCGATGCCCTCAAGGATCTGATCGAGCGAAAGAAGAAGGGAAAGACTCTCAATATCGACGCGGACGATAGCCAAGGTGACCCGCGCGGCAGCAACGTTGTCGATCTGATGGCTGCACTCAAAAAATCGCTGGGCAGCGGTGGTTCCAAGCCCGCTACGAAGAATGTGCCTGCCAAAGCGGCAGCCAAGAGCGCCAGTAAGAAGCCGGCAGCGAAGACCCCAGCGAAGACGACGTGCAAGCGGGCGTGATCCGATGCCGGAGCGAAACCCCACTGCGTCCGGCAGCGACGATGATGGTGATGATGCTTTCGCAGAGGGCGCCATCACGCTGTGGAGCAACCTGCTGGCGCTGATCGGCACGCACTTGCTCGAAACCGGTATGCCACGTCAGGAGGTGCTCGATATGCTGACGATGCTGCACGAAACCAATGAGGAAACCTTACGATCGCCCCGCGCGCGCGCCATTGCAGGACAGCATCTGATGTCGGTCTACCGGGTGCTCGGAGAAGCCTGACGGCCCTTAATCCGTCGGACCAAAATGCCGGCGCTCTGGGTCGCGACGGCACGCGAACCGCCCCCTGATCTGTTCGTTGAAAAATGTCCCCACCGAGACGGCTTTGCACAGTTCGTCGAAGATGATGGCAGGCACGTCATAGTAGAGATATTTGCCGGTCTGACGGAACGAGATGCACAACGTGTGCGCCTCATCATCGAACGTGACACGCTCGATCATCGAAGACTTGTTGAAACGGCAGGCGCGCATCAGCATTCAGCGAAAGAACCAATGTCGCGTTCCCTTCCGGCAGACAAGCCGAATCAGAAACAAGGCCGGATGAAAGTCTCACGCCGAAATGGTTTCGGCACGGCATGAACCGGGCGCCAGCGAAAGGGTTGTCGTAAGATGACAGAGGTGGCGATCGACGAAAAACTGCGCGACATGGCCAAGCATCGTGGCCTCAAGCTCGTGAAATCACGCAGGCGCAAACCCGGTGTCGGAGACTATGGCAAGTTCGGGCTGACCGATGCAGCCGGCAAGCCGTTGCTCGGCATCGGCGCACAAGGGCTGGAAGCGTCGGCGCAAGATATTGAGGCCTATCTGCGGGCCGGTGCCGCCAGCACCTGGAAGGCGTCGGCGGAAAGTACTCCGGCCAGACCAGTATCGACAGCCCGACCCGCAGGCGGCAAAGATGGCGGCGACCAGGATCTGGTATCGGCCATCCCGCCGGGCGCAAAACGCAGGTCTGGAGAACAGCCAGAAACTCCAGGCAGAGGATATTCAAAAGATCGCAGAAAAGCCGAAGAACCGCCAATAGATCGGCATAAACACGCGGCCAAAGCGGCTGCGATTGTCAGCTCAGTATCTCGCCCAAACGATCGCCGCTCCGACCCTGCGCCGGTGCCCGAACCGAAACTGCTCATCCGCCCCGCAAAGGCAGCCGACGCGGAAGCGCTTGTCCTGTTGGTGCGCCAGCTGTCCGCGGTAAAGCTGGACGAACTCGGGGTCGCCCGGAACCTGAAAGCAGCGCTCAAGGCGGAGGCCGGCATGGCCGTCGCTGAATTCGGAGAAGTCGTCGGTTGCTGCGCCTGGGCCGTCATACCCACGATCCAGCACGGGCTGGTCGGCAGACTGACGTTGCTGCTAGTTGCGCAAGCATATCGAAGAAAGGGCATTGCCACCGCTTTGGTAGATGAAGCCGTGACGTCGCTACGCAAGGCAGGTTGCACGCGGCTTGAAGCGATGAGCGACATCGATGTGAAAAATGCCCACAATTTCTTCCGGACATTGAAGTTTGAGCAGACAAGCTACCGGTTCGCGCGATCAATCGCCCCCGAATGATCGAAGTCCAGTTTAGCAGCGCTTGTCAGGCCTGCGCGACGCAGGAACGAGTCATGGCATCCGCGAATTAAGGGAGCGAAGGAATCCGGGACCAACATGCCGAACGTTCAGACCAAGAAGGAGGACAGGCTCGCCACCTACCGCGCCAAGCGTGATTTCGCGCGCACCGCCGAACCCTCCGGGGCGACACAGCCCGCCGCCGGCAATGGCTTTGTCGTCCAGAAACATGCCGCGTCCCGTCTACACTATGATTTCAGACTGGAGCTGGACGGCGTTCTCCTGAGCTGGGCCGTCACGCGCGGGCCCAGTGCCAATCCGGATGACAAGAGGCTGGCTGTGCGGACCGAGGACCATCCGCTCGACTATGCCCGGTTCGAGGGCACCATCCCCAAGGGCGAGTATGGCGGCGGCACCGTCATGCTGTGGGACAACGGAACATGGGAACCGATCGCCGGCAAGGATCCGCGTACGACCCTGCCCGAAGGTCACCTCCATTTCACTCTCCATGGGCGCCGGATGCAGGGCGAATGGATCCTTTTTCGTCTGAAGCCGCGCGGCAGGGAAAAGGCCGAGAACTGGATATTGCGCAAGGTAAACGATGCCTTTGCCGGCGGCTCGGACGATCTGATCGGGCTCCACCTGACCAGTATCGACAGCGGCCGCACGATGGAGGAGATCGCTGCGGGCAAACCGGCTGCAAGATCGAAGGCCAAGGCATCGCCGGCGGCTCCAGCTTCAGCCAAGGCGCAAGTCAGGAAGCCTGCCAGGGCGACGAAGCGCAGGAAAGCTGGCCGTATCCTGCCGCCGTTCCAGCCCGTGCAGCTGGCGACTCTTGTCGACCATGTGCCGCCGGGTGATCGCTGGCTGCACGAGCTCAAATATGACGGATACCGCACGCTGCTTGCCATCGGCAATGGCGAAGGCCGCGCCTACACGCGCTCGGGGTTGGACTGGTCGGACCGGTTTGCCGGACTGATCGGCGACGCGGTCACGCTCGATGCTGAAAGCGCCTTGATCGACGGTGAAGCGGTCGTGGTCTTGCCCGACGGCAGGACCAGTTTCCAGGCTTTGCAGGCAGCGCTCAAGAACGACCCGAACGCGATCGATTATTTCGCATTCGACTTGATCGAGCTCAACGGCGAAGATCTGACGAAACGGCCGTTGCTGGAACGCAAGGAGCTTCTCGCCGCGCTGATCGGCGAGGGCCAGGGCCATCTGCGCTATTCCGACCATATAATCGGGCGCGGCGAGCAGCTTTTCGACAGTTTTTGCGCTGCGGGACTGGAGGGCGTCATCTCAAAACGCACCGACGCGCGCTATTCTGGCGCGCGCTCGGGGACCTGGGTCAAGACCAAGTGCATCCGCCGCCAGGAGTTTGTCGTCGTCGGATGGACACCCTCGGACAAGCAGCGGGGCTTTCGCGCTTTGCTGCTGGGAGTGAACGAGAAGGGCGTACTGCGATACGCAGGGAAGGTTGGAACTGGGTTCACGGGCGACGAGATCAAGCGCCTAATGGTGTTGATGACGCCGCTCGAACAGAAGACCGCAACCGTGGAAGCACCCCGGGCTGCCGTGCGCGGCGCCCATTGGATCAAACCGAAGCTCGTCGCCGAGGTCGCGTTCATCGAGTTTACCCACGAAGGCGTATTGCGCCATTCGAGTTATCTGGGCCTTCGAGAGGATAAAAAGCCCGAAGCGGTTGTGGTCGAAACCGAAACGCCGGTCGGCGATCTGACCGCTCCGGCCGCTACCAGTACCGTCAAGATCAGCAATCGCGAGCGCGTCATCTTTCCCGAGGGCAAGCTCACCAAGGGGCAACTCGCTGACTATTATGAAGCCGTTGCGGAGATCATGCTGCCCTGGAGCGGCAGCCGGCCGATCAGTCTGGTGCGCTGCCCGCAAGGGCGAGACAAGAAATGCTTCTTCCAGAAGCATGATGCCGGCAGTTTTGGTGACGAGATTAAGCACGTCGCGATCCGCGAGAAGGATGGGCATGACGAGCCCTATCTGTTCGTGGACACGCCCGCTGGACTTCTGACCTGCGTCCAAATGGGCACGATCGAATTCCATGGCTGGGGCGCTCGGATCGAGGACGTCGAGAAGGCCGACCGGCTTGTGTTCGATCTCGACCCCGATGAAGGCTTGAAGTTCAAAGATGTCGTCTCGGCTGCTTTCCACCTTCAGGACGTGCTGGGTCAGATGGGTCTCGCAACCTTCCCGATGGTGACCGGCGGCAAGGGCGTTCATGTCATCGCGCCGCTCACGCCGACTGCGCAATGGCCAGTGGTCAAGGATTTTGCGCACCGCTTTGCCATGGCCCTGGAGCAGGCAGACCCCGATCGGTTCACTGCGGCCCTGGCCAAAGCCAAGCGTACCGGGCGCATCTTCATCGACTATCTGCGCAACCAGCGCGGCGCCACTGCCGTCATGCCGTACAGCGCGCGTTCGCGCCCTTTTGCGCCGATCGCTGTGCCGCTCAGCTGGGAGGAGTTGCGTGATCTGGGCAGTCCGGCCCACTGGCATATCGGCGATGCCGCCGAGATGGTGAAGCGAGCAGGGTCCAAGGCACTCGCGCAATGGGGCCGTGCCGACCAGATCCTGCCAGACCTGTGAAGATCGCCACCTATAATGTGAACGGCGTGAACGGCCGTTTGCCGGTCCTGCTTCGCTGGCTGGCCGAGGGCGAGCCGGACATCGTCGTGCTCCAGGAACTGAAGGCGCCGCAGGAGAAGTTCCCACAAAGCGAGTTTCGTGATCTTGGCTATCAGGCCATCTGGCATGGCCAGAAGAGCTGGAACGGCGTCGCGATCCTTAGCCGTGTCGGCGAAATCCATGAGACCCGGCGCGGACTGCCAGATGACCCCGATAGCAGACAAAGTCGCTATATCGAGGCGGCGGTCAACGGCGTGCTGGTCGCTGGCCTCTATCTACCGAACGGAAATCCGCGTCCCGGACCGAAGTTCGATTATAAGCTGCGTTGGTTCGACCGGCTGATCGATCATGCCGCGGCGCTAATAGGATCGGGAGCTCCGGTGATACTGCTCGGCGATTTTAATGTCATGCCAACCGAGCGAGATGTCTACAAACCCGAACGCTGGCTCGACGACGCCTTGTTCGTGCCCGAAGTTCGGGCGGCGTTTTTCCGGCTTCTCGATCAGGGCTGGACGGATGCACTTCGCACTATCCATCCGTACGAGACGATCTACACTTTTTGGGATTATTTTCGGAACGCCTACGGCCGAAATGCGGGCCTGCGCATCGATCATCTGTTGCTCAGTCCAATGCTGCGCGACCGGCTCGTCGATGCGCAAATCGATGCTCATGTGCGGGGTTGGGAGAGGTCTAGCGACCATACGCCGGTGTGGGTCGAGCTCTCCGACAAGAAGGTTCGACGCCGTACCTCAACGCCATGATGCGGCAAGGCGGTGGAGCGATTGTCCGTGATCCCACCCATCTGCATTCTAACCGCCCGCCCGGCCGGCAAACTCTGCGGCGGATTATCTGAGCTGACTATCCTTGCTGCCTCGGCGATTGATACCGACGGAACGGACAGTTGCGTCACGTTTCGACTGGCACGCAACGCATGTCCGGATGCCGGGCAAGGCCTGCCGGCGGCGCTCGGGAATGTCCTCGCCGCAATCGTGGCAATATTCCGCGCTTTCGCCGACCGGCATCATCGTTCGCGCGCGCTGAACAGCATCATTGATCGTATCGTCGATCTGATCTTGCACCGCGCCATCGGGTGCCCAACCATTTGCCATCGCGTTGACCTCCAGATCCCCAAATGGCGTTCCGGTGCCCTCAGTTCCAGGCATGTGAAATGCTTAATCGATTATGAGTCTCTTTTTGTGATCATTATGGAAATTGACCATGGGAGATCGAGAATTGATCGCTACCCGCACGGACAAGCGGTATGTGCGGCGAGACAATGAAGGTAGGTTCAGCAAGTCTGACGATGTCGGCAAATCGCTCGCAGCACATGTCCGTCGACCTGCCAAGACGGAGGAGAAGCCGGGGAAGAGCGATTGCGGCGGCCAATAGCGTCGCCGGCGCTATTTCGACCAGGCATCAGGGGTCATAGGACGGATTGCTCTATCGATGGCCGCGGCCCTTCGCGTGCGCCATTGCCGTTGTGTACGGGGGGCATCGTTCCACCAACCGGGAACGCGCTCGCCTGATCCGCGCGTGGCGCGATCAGCCGCTAACACCGCTAAGCTTCTGCTCGCTCCTAGCGTTTCGCGATTTCCGTGGCCAGAGGCGCCTCCTTCAGCGCGCCTACAGATATATTGCTCTCGACGTCGGAAAGAACAGGGGCATCACGCCTTGCAAGCCAATCGAACTGCTCCATATTGTGCGGTGCAGCATAGCCAAATCTTCACAAGTTGTACGGCTACTGTTGCAGGATAAGAGATTTTCGCGTGACGAGATTATCCGCTACAATCGCCCGACTGGCAGCAATGCGAGCCATTCATCCGATCCAACCTGTTGTCGGTAGTCCCGGCAGGTTGGCACACTTTGATGCGTTTGGAACTAACCCCGGCGCGTTGAGCGCCAAGATATATGTTCCCGATCAGATAGCTGAAAAACCGGCGCTGGTCGTCGTATTGCATGGCTGCGCGCAAAACGCCGCAGGCTATGATTGCGGCTCGGGCTGGTCACAATTAGCGGATGAACATGGCTTCCTGCTGCTATTTCCGGAGCAGCAGCGCGCAAACAACCCCAATCTTTGTTTCAACTGGTTTTCTCCCGCCGACAATGCCCGCGATCGAGGCGAGGCGCTGTCTATCCGAGAGATGATCATGGATATGGTGGATACCCATGGTGCTGACCCGTCCCGTATCTTCGTGACCGGTCTTTCCACAGGGGGCGCAATGACCTCTGTCATGCTTGCCAGTTACCCGGAATTGTTCGCAGGCGGTGCGATCATCGCCGGCTTGCCGCACGGATCGGCGTCCAACATCCCGCAGGCGCTTGAAGCGATGCGCGAGGCGGGAGCCTTTAGCACGAAGGATCTGGGTGACCGGGTCCGTCGCGCGTCGAACCATGATGGCCCTTGGCCACGCATTTCAATATGGCATGGAAGCGCCGACGCAACGGTCAGCAGCACCAATGCGGACGCAATTCTTGCTCAATGGCTGTCAGTCCACGGTCTCGAGCCGGCGCCGGACGCTTTGGAACAGATAGCCGGCCATCGTCGGCGCGCCTGGAACGACGCAGCCGGACGCCCGCTTATCGAAGATTATCGCATTGCCAATATGGGCCATGGCACGCCACTGGCCACGACCGGGCGGGATGCTTGCGGCATGGCGATGCCGCATATGCTCGAAGCGGGTATCTCATCCACGCGCCGGATCGCATCATTCTGGGGTTTGCTGGAGACCCGGACGGAGCGTAAATTTGCGCAATCGGGCGGAGAAGCCCAGGAGGGGACATCCGCTCTGCCGGTAGCAAGGATAAGCCGGTTGGAAGCGTTGCCCTCCGAAGCCTCACGCCCTACAGTTTCAGGGACAGCAGGAGTGGAAAAAGTCATCCACGACGCGCTGCGCGCCGCCGGCCTCATCCGGTGAGCGGGTCTTATTTCGCGGGTTGCGCGCGGCGGATCCGATAGGGACCGTGGCGTGACGCCATGACCTTTCCTTTCCAGCTCAGCTCGACCACCCCTTCGGCCCCTAGCTGATCGATTGCGGCGTGGACGACCGGCATCGCTACAAGCCACGACGGCACTTTCGGATCGGCGCACGCTTTACGGGCAACCATCCTTGCGACCTCGCTTGGACAGATTGTTGCTCGGTCCGTGCGGCGGTCGAGCAACTGTAACACGGCGTTGCGCGCATCTTTTTTCCGGTGAAAGGCAATTTCGGAGGTCATGACCGGTTAGAGCCCGATTTCTTCGAGTGCCGATGCGACCTCGGAGGCCATGGCTTGGTCGGATTTGGGCGTCAGGCGATTGAGTGCAGTACGCAGTCTCTGTTGCGCAACTTGTAATGTCTTTGCCGCACGTCGCGCATGACATTCGTTTGCCACGATCGGCTCTCGCCTAGCAGCGCCGCCCATTTCGCTTCTTCTGCTGCCAGGATCGACAACGCCAACCTTAGACCGTCCCGGCGCCATGTGCGTAATCCGGTTCCATGCCTATCACTCAAAATTTCACGTTCCGTGCATCTACAACACGTAAATTTTACGATCGGCTCCCCCCAGCACTATGAACCGAGGTGTCAGTAGCCCGCGTTTTTTTGACGTAAGGTCTGTACTGCTTTGACGACTCCGTATCCGATGGCGGTCAGCAGACCGAGCTTTACCACAGCACCGACAACGCGAGGCGTGAAGTAGCCGATGACGGCGCCCTTAGCGCCGCTGTCGCCGTCTTGCTGATCCAGTTTGGATCCTACGACCGCACCGATGATTTCCGTGATCATATCCTGTTCCCCTGTTGAGTTTAGGGGAGCGCGCGACATCGCTCGAGGTTCCACCTTCTTGTCCGCTTCATAAAAGGCAGATCGCCGACGTCAGCATGATTTCCGGCTTCGACTGATCCTGATCAATGTGATTTTCAGGAACGCCTGCTCGCCCTCCCGGATTATTCCGCCATTATCATTCGAAAGGACGGGATGTGGCTACGCAGCTGAACGCTGACAGATCGCAATTTTTGCGGCAGGATTTTCAGGAGGCACTGAGCTGCTGGAATCGGAAAAGGCTATCCCCCACCTTCCCGACGGCTATCTCTGCCGAACGCTTCGAGGATGATCGGCGCATGCTGCGGCTGGAGATTGGATTTCTTGAGGAGTTGCGGCAGGAAGTCAGCGCTGAAGCGCGCAAGGCACCGACCAATCCCGATGGGTTCATTTCATGGTTTGAGGATCTCAAGGCGATCGGGCCTGGACAGCATGACCGTCTTTTCCCATGGCTTGCCGAGCGGGCGAACCGGGATGAGATGCGCTGGTTTCTATCGCAGGAAGCCGCTGGCGAAGCGGGTTTCGACTGATCTGCCCCCCGCTGAGTGGCCCAGAGACTATGATAGTCTGGACCGCGAAAGGGACATTGAATGCCGAGCAAGAAGCACAAGCCGGAAGAGATCAT
>NZ_LUFI01000070.1:0-26304 GCF_005281675.1 Sphingobium sp. MP9-4
GGCGATCAGCGCCGGCGCGCCCACCGCCAGCGCCCGCGCGAGCAGCACCCGCGCCCGCTCGCCGCCCGACAGCTCGGTCGCGATCCGCCCCTTGAAGCCGGCGACATCGGCGCGGACCATGGCATCCTCGATCGCCGCCTCATCGTCGGCGGTCAGGCGCGACAAAGGCCCCAGATGCGGCAATCGGCCCAGCGCCACCAGCCGCTCGACTGCCAAGGGCCAGTGCAATGTCTGGCCCTGCGGCAGATAGGCGATGGACCGCGCGACCGCCTGGCGCGACATCCGCTCGACCGGCGCCCCGTCCAGCAGCGCGCGGCCGGCGGCCGGCTTCACCAGCCCCAGCAGCGCCCGCACCAGGGTCGACTTGCCCGCGCCATTGGGGCCGATCACTCCGATCAACTGGCCCGGCGCCATGGTCAGATGGACGCCACGCACCGCCAGATGGCGACCCAGCCGGACGTCCAGTTGCTCGGTCGACAGGGTCACCATAGCCGCCGCTCCCGCATCAGGTGAATGAGGAAGACCGGCACACCAAGGATCGCGGTCAGCACGCCCAGTTTCAGCTCGCTGCTGGTCGGGATGATGCGCACGCCGATATCGGCCAGGGTCAGCAGCACCGCGCCGCCCAGCATGGACGGCAACAGCAGCGCGGAAGGCGAGCGATCGGTCAGCGGTCGCACCAGATGCGGCACGATCAGGCCGACGAAGCCGATCGATCCGGTCACCGCCACCGCGCCGCCGACACCGATTGCCACCCCCGCCATCAGCCGAAGCCGCGCCCGCGACAGGTCGACGCCCAGCGCCCGCGCGCCATCCTCGCCCAGGGTCAGCGCGTCGAGCGCGCGTCCGTCATAAAGCAGCAGCGCCGCGCCAACCGCGATGCAGGGCAGCGCCAGCAGCAGATGGTCGATGCTGCGATTTTCCAAGCTCCCCATCAGCCAGCTCATAATCTCCATCGCGGCAAAGGGATTGGGCGACAGGTTGAGCGCCAGGCTGATCCCCGCCCCCGCCAGCGTTGCGACCGCGATCCCGGCCAGGATCAGCGTCAACGGGCTTTCCGACGGCCCGGCAAGCAGGAACAGCGCGCCGATCGCCGCCAGCGCGGTGACGATCGCCAGCAGCGGCAACGCCATCGGGTGCAGTTCGGACAGGCCGAAATAAAGCGCGATCACCGCACCCAGCGCCGCCGCATTGGACACGCCCAGCACGGCGGGCTCCGCCAGAGGATTACGCAGATAACCCTGCAGGGCCGCGCCCGACAGGCCCAGCATGGCGCCGACCAGCAGGCCGATCGCCATGCGCGGCAGGCGCAGGTCGATGACGATCGCCCGCGCCACCATGTCGCCGCCGCCCGCCAGCACCGTCAGGATGCGGCCCGGCGCAATCGTCACCGATCCCAGCGCGACCGATGCGATGGCCGCGACCAGCAGCAGGGCGATCAGCCCCGGCAGCAACAGGGGATGCCGCCGCCCCTTAGAAGCGGACACGCACGCCGCCATAGGCCGACCGGCCATAGGTGCCATAGCCATAGGCCGTGGCGTAATCCGCATCGAACAGATTGTCGATCCGGCCATAGACTTCGAGATGGTCGCCCACGGGGAGGGACGCGCGCAGCCCGGCCAGCGCATAGCCGTCGAGCCGGCGCGTGTTGGCCGTGTCGTCATAGCTGTCGCCGACCATGGTCAGCGTCGCGCCGGTCGACAGGCCGAAGGACCAGAGATAGTCGGCCGACACACTGACCGCATTGGCGGCGCGGCGCGGCAGGCGATTGCCGTCGGTGCCCCCGCCCGACCGGTCGCGCGCATCGACATAGGAGTAGGAGGCCGCCACCGTCAGCGCCTCGACCGGCTTCAGCGTCAGCGTCGCTTCCACGCCCTTGGCGCGGGTCCGGTCTAGATTGCCATAGGTGTAGGTCGCATAATCATAGTTGATCTGGTTGCGAGTATCGCGCCGGAAGGCGGTCAGCGACAGCACCGCCTTGTCCCCGTCCAGGCTCTGGTCGAAGCCGATATCATAGCTTTTCGACCGCTCCGGCCGCAGCGCGCTGTTGCCGCTATAGGTGTCGTAGAGCTGATAGAGCGACGGCGCCTTGAACCCTTCGCCATAGGAGAGGCGGATATTGGTGGCGCCCGCGTTCGGCGTGTAATTGGCGTTGGCACCAAAGGTGGTCGCGCCGCCGAACTGGCTATGATCGTCATGGCGCAGCCCGCCCGTGACGGCGAGGCCGGCAAGCGGCTTCACCACCGCCAGCGCATAGACGCTGTCGATGTTCGCCTTCGCACTCGCTATGTCGCCAAAGCCGAAATACTCATAGTCCGGCCGCTCATGCTCATAGCCGAAGATCAGCTTGGCCTGATCCACCGGGGCATAGACGCCCTCATATTCGAAGCGCAGATTGGTGCCCGAATAGCCATAATCCGGGTCGGTGCCGCGCACGAAATAATAGTCGCGGTCGTTGCGCATCCAGGTAACGGCGGCGCGGTTGGTCAGCTTGCCGTCGAGCAGCGCCAGGTTGATCCCGGCATAGCCGACATATTGGTCCAGCTTGCTGACGTCGCTGCTGTCGGCCGGCGCGCCGAAGAAGCTGTCATAGTCGAGATCGGCATGGATATAATAGCCGCGCAGGTCGAGGCTGAGGCTGTCGGTGAAAGCGATCTTCAGCTTGGCGTTGGTGGCGATATTCTCATAGCCATCCTTCTCCACGCCGCCGAACGACCGGCCGACCGAGGAAATGCCGTCGGTGTTGAAATAGGCGACGCCGACGCCGCCCGACACCGCGCCATGCGTGCCCGACACATCGGCCTTGGCGTTCAGCGTATCGCTATAGCCATAATCGGCCGAGGCGTTAACCTCGAAACCCTCGCTGGGCGCGCCGGTCATCACATTGACCACGCCGCCGATCGCCTGGCTGCCATAGACCACCGAGTTGGAGCCGCGCAGCACTTCGATCCGGCGGATATTGCCGGTCAACAGATGGCCGAAATCATAGCCGTCGCCGATGCCGCTCGGGTCGTTGACCTTGACCCCGTCGATCAGCACCAGCGTCTGGGTCGTCTCCGCGCCGCGCAGCGACACGCCGGTCACGCCGCCGGTGGAACCGTTGCGGCTGAAGCGGACGCCCGGCGTGGTGGCGAGCAGGTCGACGACATCGACCGCCTGGCGCGTCCTGATCGTGTCGGCATCGATCACCGTGATCGCCTGGCCGACCTCGTCGCGCGGCTGTGCGATGCCCGAAGCGGTGACGACGATATCGTCATCCTGGGCCAGTGCCGGCGTAGCGGCCAGCAGCGCGATGAGCGAAATCCCCAACATCTTCATTTTATCGTCCCCCGGCGTCCGTCGATTTGGAACCGGGGCGTCCGCACATGCGGTCGCTGCGTGAGGATCGGGAAGACGCCAGCGCCCCGCCCCACGCACCGATGCGGCCCCGGCCGCCATGGGCGTCGCTCGACGGAAACACCGCGCCATGGCCATCCCCTGGGCCAGGGCAAGAGCGACCAGACGCCGGCAGGTCTCCTGGCTCGCGGGTCAGGGCAGCGATGCGCCAGCCTTCCCGGACCTATCGGTCCAGTGGCCGGTTCCGGCCCTCCCCTTTTGAAGAGCCTGGGAACCCTGCGCATCGCGCTCACCGCTTACAGTTGCAGGGACAGCCGCGGATTTGGAAGGGCTGCGCCCCCCGCACCGCATTCCCGTTTTCAGCCCTTGCGGGCACCGGCGCGATCATGCGCGTCCGGGGCTTTTGACCGCCCCGGCGCGCGGCCCCCATAAGCCAAAGCACAAGCCCTGCCAAGCGGGCCAGGATCGCCCCGGCGGATCGTTGCGCGGTGCTGGTGGCCGGCTATGCAGGGGCCTCTGACCCAAGGAGCCGACATGTCCGATTCGCCAGATCTATCCTTGATGGCCATCACTGCCGCCGACGTCGCCGATGCCGCGCGGCTGATCGCGCCGGCGGCGGTCCGTACCCCGCTGATCGAGAATGCCGCGCTCAACGATTTGTGCGGCCGGCGCGTGCTGGTGAAGTTCGAGGGCGCCCAGCATAGCGGATCGTTCAAGTTCCGCGGCGCCTATAACCGCCTCGCCCGGCTGAACGATGCGGAACGGGCGGCGGGCGTCGTCGCCTGGTCCTCGGGCAATCATGCCCAGGGCGTCGCCTTTGCCGCGCGCCTGCTCGGCATTCCCGCCACGATCGTGATGCCGGCCGATGCCCCGGCGATCAAGACCGCCAACACCCGTGCGCTCGGCGCCGAGGTCGTCCCCTATGACCGCTTCACCCAGAGCCGTGAGGCAATCGCCACCGCCCTGGCCACCGAACGCGGCGCAACGCTGGTCCCCTCGTTCGACGATCCCTTCATCATCGCCGGCCAGGGCACGATCGGCCTCGAAATACTCGACCAGGCCCAGGCCGCCAGCGCCGACCTCGCACAGATACTCGTCTGCTGCGGTGGCGGCGGGCTGGTCGCGGGCACGGCCACGGCGGTCAAGGCCGCCCGCCCCGACATCAGCGTCTATGCCGTCGAACCCGCCGGCTTCGACGACACGGCTCGCTCGCTCGCCAGCGGCGTGCGGGAAAGCGTCTCGCCCGACGCACGCAGCATCTGCGACGCCCTGCTGGCGCCCAGCCCCGGCGCGCTGACCTTCCCGATCAACCATGCCCTGCTGGCCGGCGGCCTGGTCGTCAGCGACGATCAGGTGCGCGACGCGATGCGCTTCGCCTTCACCACGCTCAAGCTCGTGGTGGAGCCGGGCGGTGCAGTGGCGCTCGCCGCCATGCTCGCCGGCCTCGCCCCGCCCACCGACGGCGCCACCGCCCTCGTCATCTCCGGCGCCAATGTCGATCCGGCCACCTATGCCGCGATCATCGGCGGCCCGAACGCCTGACCGCTGGTCTTTTGCCCCGTCCCGCACTAAATGCGGCGCCATGATGAGCCGCTTTTCCAAGATGCATGGTCTGGGCAATGATTTCGTCGTGATCGACGCGCGCCAAGCGCCGGTCGCGATGACGGAGGCGCGCGCCCGCGCCATTGCCGATCGCCATGCCGGCATCGGCTGTGACCAGTTGATCGTCATCGGCGATGCCGAGACCGGCGACCAGGCCGACGTGTCGATGCTGATCTTCAATTCCGACGGTTCGGAAGTGGAAGCCTGCGGCAACGCCACCCGCTGCGTACCGCTGTTCGTCGGCAAGGACGTGCTGATCCGCACCAGGGCCGGGCTGCTCGACGCCAAGGGCGTGGACGGCGGCGCCAGCGTCGACATGGGCGCGCCCCGCTTCGACTGGGACGCGATCCCGCTTGGCTATCCGATGGACACGCTGACGATGTCGGCCAGTTGGGAAGATTTGCCCGCGCCGGCCGCCGTCAATGTCGGCAACCCGCATGTGATCTTCTTCGTCGAGGATCTGGACGCGGTCGATTTCGAACGGCTCGGCCCGCTGATCGAGCATGACCCGCTTTTCCCCGCTCGCGTGAACGTCAATTTCGCGCAGGTCGTCGGCCCGCAGCATCTGCGCCTGATCGTCTGGGAACGCGGCGCCGGCCTGACCCGCGCCTGCGGCACCGGCGCCTGCGCCACCGCCGTCGCGGCGATCCGGCGCAAGCTGATGGCCGGCCCGGTGACGGTCAGCCTGCCGGGCGGCGACCTGGAGATCGACTGGGCACCGGGCGGCACGATCCGCATGACCGGCCCCGCCACCCATGTGTTCGACGGCGAGGCGGACTGGGACCGCTTCTGACCGTGGCTGGTCCCGACATCATCACCCTGGGCTGCCGGCTCAACATCGCGGAGAGCGAGGCTATTCGCGAAATGGCCGGCGCACAGGACGACCTGATCGTCGTCAACAGCTGCGCCGTGACGGCCGAGGCCGTGCGCCAGACCCGGCAGGCGATCCGCCGCGCCAGGCGAGACCGCCCCGACGCCCGCATCCTGGTCACCGGCTGCGCCGCCCAAACCGAACCCCAGACCTTCGCCGCCATGGCGGAAGTGGACGGCGTGATCGGCAACCGGGAGAAGCTGGAGGCAGCCGCCTTCGCCCCGGTGGCGGATAAGGTCAACGTCTCCGACATCATGGCCGTGCGCGACACCGCGCCGCACATGGCCAGCGCCTTTGCCGAACATGCCCGCGCCTTTCTGGAGGTGCAGAATGGCTGCGACCATCGCTGCACCTTCTGCATCATCCCCTATGGCCGGGGGAACAGCCGCTCCGTGCCCGCCGGCGCGGTGATCGACAAGGCGAAGCAACTGGTCGACGCGGGCTATGGCGAGATCGTGCTGACCGGCGTTGATGTCACCAGCTATGGCCCGGACCTGCCAGGTAGCCCTTCGCTCGGCCAACTCGTTGAACGGCTCCTCAAGCATGTCCCGGACCTGCCCCGGCTGCGCCTCTCCTCGATCGACAGTGTCGAGATTGACGAGCGGCTGTTCGACCTCATCGCCCATGAGCCGCGCATGATGCCGCATCTGCATCTCTCGCTGCAGGCCGGCGACGACATGATCTTGAAGCGCATGAAGCGCCGCCATGCCCGCGCCGACGCCGTGCGCATCGTCGAGCGGGTGAAGGCCGCCCGCCCGGACATCAGCATCGGCGCCGACATCATCGCCGGCTTCCCGACCGAGGATGACGCCATGTTCGCCAACAGCCTGGCGCTGGTCGCCGATTGCGACATCGTCCATGGCCATATCTTCCCCTATTCACCGCGCACCGGCACGCCGGCCGCGCGCATGCCCCAGCTGGATCGCGCCACCATCAAGGCCCGCGCCGCCCTGCTGCGCGACGCCTGCACGGCCCAGCGCGATGCCTGGCTCGCCCGCCTGGTGGGCACTCGCCAGTCGGTGCTGGTCGAACGCAATGGCCTGTCGGGCCATGCGGAAAATTTCGCGCCGGTGCGCTTCACCACGCCCCAGCCCCCCTCCACGATCGTCGCGGCCCGCATCAGCGGCCTTGAGAATGGCGCGCTGATCGCGCAAGAGGCGCAATAATGACTGACACCGGCACCAGCTGGCGCGACCGCCTCTTCGGCGGCCTCAAGCGCACATCCGACAAGCTCGGCGAGAATCTGACCGGCCTTTTCACCAAGGCCGCGCTCGACGACCAGACCCTCGACGAGATCGAGGAAGCCCTGATCATGTCCGATCTCGGCCCGGCCATGGCCGGCCGGGTTCGTGATCGCCTGGCCGAGGGGCGCTACAACAAGGAACTGACCGAGGAATATCTGCGCGAGATCATCGCGGAGGAGATCGAGAAGGTGCTGGCCCCGGTCGCCCGCCCGCTGGAGATCGAAGCCTTTCCGCGGCCCCAGGTGATCCTGGTCATCGGTGTCAACGGATCGGGCAAGACCACCACCATCGCCAAGCTCGCCAATAATTTCCTGGAACAGGATTATGGCGTGATGCTGGCGGCGGGCGACACGTTCCGCGCAGCCGCGATCGGCCAATTGAAGGTCTGGGCCGACCGGCTGGGCGTGCCCATCGTCGCCGGCAAGGAAGGCGGCGACGCGGCGGGCATCGTGTTCGACGCGGTCAAGCAGGCGACGGCCACCGGCATCGACGTGCTGATCGTCGACACCGCCGGCCGCCTGCAGAACAAGACCGAACTGATGGACGAACTGGCCAAGGTGCGCCGCGTGCTCGGCCGATTGAACCCGGCCGCCCCGCACGACGTTGTCCTGGTCCTCGATGCCACCACGGGACAGAATGCGTTGAACCAGATCGAAGTCTTCAAGGAAACCGCGCAGGTCACGGGCCTGGTCATGACCAAGCTCGACGGCACGGCGCGCGGCGGCGTGCTGGTCGCGGCGGCGGAGAAATATCGCCTGCCGATCCACGCCATCGGCGTGGGCGAAAAGATCGAGGACCTGCGCCCGTTCGATGCCGGCGACATGGCACGCGCGATCGCGGGGACGGCCTATGCCCGCTGACGCCAAGAAGCCCGCCCATGGCGGCAGCCTTAGCCTCGCGCTCGATTTCGGGCCGCTGCTGGTCTTTTTCCTGAGCTACAAGGGCGCGGGCTGGTTCTGGGGTGCGGGCAACCCGATCACCGCCATGAGCTTTGGCACCGCCGCCTTCATGGCCGCGATCGTCATCGCCGTGATCATCTCCAAGGTGAAGCTCGGCCGGGTCTCGCCGATGCTCTGGCTCTCGGCGCTGCTGATCCTCTTCTTCGGCGGCCTCACCATCTATTTCCACGACCAGCGCTTCATCCAGCTGAAGCCGACCATCATCTACGCCTTCTTCGCGCTGATGCTGTTAGCCGGGCTACTGCGCGGCAAGCCGCTGCTCAAATATCTGCTCCAGGCGGCCTATGACGGGCTGAGCGAGGAAGGCTGGCGCAAGCTGTCACGCAACTGGGCGCTGTTCTTCGTCGCCATGGCGGTCGCCAACGAACTCATGCGCCGGTCGATGAGCTTCGACACCTGGCTCGCGGTCAAGGTCTGGGGCGTGACCATCGTCTCGGTCGTCTTCGCCGGCGCCAACATCCCGATGCTGCTGCGCCACGGCCTGACCCTGGACGACGGCCTCGATAGCGACGAGGTGGGCGAAACCACCCCGCCGCAGGGCTGACCCCAAAAAACTGCGTCATCCCGGACTTGATCCGGGATCCATTCTGCGCTCGCTCTCGGGCTTAGTGCAGAATGAATCCTGATCCTTCGACAAGCTCAGGAGTGCCTTCCGTCAGGATGACGGATGTGGGGCAAGACTGGCCCTAGGCCTGCACCACCTCGTCCACCAGAATGTCGCGCAGATGGCCGTCGCGGTCCGGCCACAATATGGCATTACCCGCCCGCATCCCGATCAGCGCGGCGCCGACCGGCGTCAGGATCGATATCCGGCCCAGCGCCACATCGGCATGGCTGGGATAGACCAGTTCCACCCGGCGCGGCGCCCCGCGCTCACCATCGCGATAGAGGATGGTCGATCCCATCGCCGCGACATCGGCCGGCAGTTCCGCCCGGCTGCACAATTGCGCCCGGCCGACCTCCTCCAGCAACAACTGGCTGACGTCGGGGAAGCGGTCGCGCGCCGCCCAGGCCAGATCGGAAATCATGTCGGCTTCGGATTCGACAATATGGATCGGCGGCACGGCCGCCCACTTCTGTTGCAGGGTCATGGGAAAACTTCCTGATAGGGGGGTGCGCCCGGTGCTCGGGCGCAAGGCGTCAAGAAGGGTGCCCCGGACCTGCCGGCAGCGCGCCTGTCAGGTCCGGGGCGGATGGCCCGCGAGAAGCTGTCCCCCATGATGGCGGAAGCGTGCAAAGATGACCTTGAACGGCATGGTTGCGATCATGTTCGGCACGGCCCCGCCTGTCAAGAAACACCGCCCGCTGCCATACTGCCCCATCCCGTCCAAAGGCCCACCAACCGCCCGTTTCTGCGATCGTTTCGCAATAGGCACATATTGGTTTTCTTGGGCGTTGGGTGCGCATATGGGAAGCGACGGAGGCGTCCACGCCCCGCATGGACCATATGATAAACCGGCATCGCAAGCATCACTGCGAGCCGCCCCATAACGAACCCGAGGAGTTCCGCCATGGCCTTTGTTCTGCCCGACCTTCCCTATGCCAAGGACGCCTTTGGCGACATCCTGTCGGTCGAAACCTTCGACTTCCACCACGGCAAGCATCACAATGCCTATGTCGTGAAGGCCAATGAACTGGTCGCCGCCGACGAGAGCCTGCAGGGCAAGTCGCTGGTCGAACTGATCAAGTCGTCCAAGGGCGGCCTGTTCAACCAGGTCGGCCAGATCTGGAACCACACCTTCTACTGGAACTCGCTGTCGCCGGTGAAGACCGCCCCGACCGGCGAACTGCTCGCCAAGATCGAGGAAGCCTTCGGTTCGGTCGACGCGCTGATCGAGAAGCTCAAGGCAGAGGCCGTCGGCCACTTCGCCAGCGGCTGGGCCGCGCTGATCCTGAAGGACGGCAAGCTGGAAGTGACCAGCTATCATGACGCCGACACCCCGGTCGCCCATGAAGGCCACGCCCCGCTGCTGATCCTCGATGTGTGGGAACATGCCTATTATATCGACTATCGCAACCTGCGCCCGGCCTATGCCGAAAAGCTGCTGAAGGAAGCGATCAACTGGGACTTCGCTGCCCTCAATCTTGACGGCCAGGGCGCCAGCCGCGCCGACCAGCCGGCCTGATCGCGGCAGGCTCCAATCGGGGCCTGCTCCACAGGATCGATGACAGAAAGACCGTCCGGTGCGCAGGCGCCGGGCGGTCTTCTTTTTTACAGGCTTTATGCGCTTTGCCTGTCCCGGCTCCCAATGCCCCCTTAACGGCGGGCGGTGCATGATCGAACCTGGCCAGCAGGGGGATCGCGATGAACATGGACGAATTGGGCACGCAGCATGAGGAGATCGCCCTGATCGCCGCGCAACTGCGCCAGGCGATCGCTGATCCCGACCAGCCTCGGGCGGTGAGCGCATTGCGCTGGCAACTGGCGCGCAAGCTGATGGCCCATCTCGCGCTGGAAGACCGCATTCTCTACCCCATGCTCCAGCGCCAGGGCGACGATCGCGTCCGCACCACGGCCGCCCGCATCCAGGCCGAGATCGGCGCGCTGGCCGAGAGCTTCGCTCGCTACATGGCCGGCTGGACCGATGAGCGGATCACCCGCGACTGGCGCGGCTTCTGCGCCGACAGCGGCCGGATATTGGATGCCCTCAGCCGGCGGATCGATCGCGAGGAGCGCATCCTATATCCGCTGGCCCGTTCTGCTGATGGAACTGCGAAAACGTGGACAGCCCGCGCCGGCTGACCGGCGATCAGGCCGCTTCCAGCTGCGCCACGAACAGGTCGGTCGCGCGCTGCAACTCCTGCGCGGTGCGCGACAGGCCGGCCGCCGCGCTCGACACGCGATCTGACAGATTTTCGGTATTGCGCGCGACATCGGCCACGGTGGCCATGCGCTGCGCCATATGATCGGCGTCGCGGGCGGTATCGCGCGCCGACTGGCCGATCGCCGCCGTCGCATCGCGCTGGTCGGCCACCGCACGCTGGATCGCCTGCGCCGCCTGCGCCAGTTCCTCGACGCTCCCGGCGACCTCGGACAGGGCTTCCTGCGCCACCCCGGCGCCCTGCCGCGCCGACGAGGCCAGCGACTGGATTTCGCCGGTCGCACTCGCCGTCTGGTTGGCCAGCTGCTTCACCTCGCCGGCCACCACCGCAAAGCCGCGCCCGACCTCGCCGGCCCGTGCCGCCTCGATCGTGGCATTGAGCGCCAGCAAATTGGTGCGGGCGGCAATCTCGGTGATCGAATCGGCGAAGCTGGTGATCGACGCCGTGCGCCCTTCCATCGCCTGCATCGCTTCATGCCCCGCCACCGACACGCGCTGTGCCTCGCCGCCCAGGCTCGCCTGCTGGCTGGCCGCCGCCGCGATTGCGCTGATCGATTCGGACAATTGCTCGATCCGCCGCGCCAGCACCGCCGCGCTGGCCGATGATTGCCCCGCCGCTGCCATCGTCTCGTCCGTGCCCACGCTCGCCCGGCGCGCCAGATCATGCAGCAGCCCGGCCGATTCCTTGAGTTCGCCCGTCGCCGCACTGACCGCGCTCACCACGCCCGCCACCGACTTGCGGAAGGCGCCGACCAGCGCCAGCGTCTCGCTGCGCCGGTCCTGCGCCATCCGTGTCTTTTCGGCGTCCCGCTCGATCCGCAGATGCGCCTCGCGCGCGTCGGACTGGCGCTGGGCATCCATCGCCGATTCCGCCGCATTGCGCCCCGCCTGCGCTTCCCGCGCCAGCCGGGCGGTGTCCGCCACATGCGCATCCTGCGCCAGCAGCAGCCCATGCAATTTGATGCTGAGATAGCCCAGGATCGTGCCCTGCAGCACCACCGCAAAGCCATGGACGATGACCCGGCCAAGCTCCGCCTGCCCCGAAAACACCCAATTGGGCGCGACATAGGTCAGCACCAGATGATGCAGCGCGATCAGCACCGACGCCAGCAGGATCGGCCGCCAGTCGTAGAGCACCGCCAGCGAGGCGAGCGCCACGAAGAAATACATGTGTGCGTCCATCTGCCAGACATGGCCGCTCAGCAGGAACAGGGTGATCGCCGGCTGCACCGCCGCCAGCGTCCCCATCACCAGCCGCACCTCCAGGTCGTTGCGACGCCGCATCACCATCCAGGTCGGCAGGATGTTGGCCAGCGCCGACAGCAGCATGGCGGGCGCCGCCCGCTCATTGCCGATCATCATGCCGCCAATGCCGATCAGCACGGTCCAGATCAGGCTGCACAGCAACAGGATACGCAGCCCGTGCAGGCGCAGACTTTCGAGACTGTTGAATGCCATCAGGCCAATCCTCCCACCGGTTCGCCACAGGCCGCGACAAAGGCGCGCAGCGGCAATATGCCGCCCCGCAACAAGGGCAGCAGCGCGTCGCGCTGCCCCTCCACCACCATCGATCCGGGCAGGCGTCCGCTTGCCACCAGCCGGGCGCCATGCGCCACCGCATCGGGCACCAGATGCGCGCGCGCACCGGCCGTCATCGGGATCAGCAGGATGCGCCCCTGCGCCGGCGGATTGCCGTAGAGCAGGGCGAGACCCAGGAGGATGATCGCGAGCTGGGCCAGCAGCACCGCACCGCGCGAGGAAGGAAGCCATATCCGCATGGCATCCCCCTAGGAAATGTTGGTAAGGATAGGCTTAACAGGCCCGTCCGGATTTACGCATTTTGCGTAAGTCAGCCCGGTTTCTGCGATTCCGCCTGCGCAGGCAGGTCCAGCGCCGTCGCCAGTGCGTCCAGATCCGCCCCCGGCCGCACCAGCAGCCAGTCGCGGCTCGCCGCGCCGTTGACCACGGTGATCGCGCCCCTGGGACAGACGCCCAGACAATTCACCTCGATGATGCCGGCCGCCGCCTTGCGCCCCTTCTTCAGCGACAGATGCCGCCGCAGCGCCTTGGCCAGCCGCTCCTCGCCATCCTTGCCGAAGCCGCCGTCCAGCTTCTTCGAGCATTTGCGGCAGACCAGCACGGCATTTTGCCAGTTGGACCGGACATGATCCTTCAATCGCTGGCGCCCCGCGGCTTCCAGGTGCGCCGCTCCTCGGCCGCACGCAGCACCTCATAGGCGGCCTGGATTGTCTGGAACTGCACCGCCGCCTCGGCATCGCCCGGCTTCACGTCGGGATGATATTCCTTGGCCAGGCTGCGCCAGCTCTTGCGCACCGCCTCGAAATCGGCGTCATCCTCCAGCCCCAGCGCCTGCAGCGCGTGCATCTCGTCGCGCGACCGGCTGCCGTCGCCGGGACCGCCCCAGCCATGATGGGCGCTCGACTGATAGCCGCCGGCATCGCGCCGTTCGGTGCGCTCGCGCTCGGCCCGTTCTTCCTCGTCCAGCCCCTGAAAATAGTCCCAGTTGCGGTTATATTCGGCCGCATGCTCGCTGCAGAAATACCAGCGGTCCGGGCTGTTGGGCGATTTGGGCGCGGGGCAGTTACCCGGCTGATCACAGCCGAAACGGTCGCAGATGCGCACGCGCTGCGCTTCCCGCGTCGCGCCATAGGCACGCCAGCGGGGAAAACCCCAGTCATTGGATCGGCTCTGTCTTGCCATCGGACCAAATTAGGGAAGCCGCGCCCGGAAAGCCAGCCCTGCACCGGGATTAACGGCGGAAAGTCACACCCTGCATGTTGCCGCCGCAGCCAAGGCCACCATCGGGGCGATAGCTTTGCTCATATTTGGCCCGCGTCACGATCTTCGTGCCGTTGGTGCCAAAGATCATCGGCGGATAGGTGATGACGGCCCGCTGGTTGCGGGTCGTGCCGTCCGCCGCGATGTCGAACTGGACCCGCGTCCATCCCTCGACACCCACGGACACCATGTCCGTGGGATAATCGGCGGAGGATACTGGCGCGCTGCGCAGGCTGGGCTTGGCATCGACGATCGAACATTGCTGCGCCGACAATCCGGTCGCGGCATAATCGGCCCGTGCCGCTTCCAGATTGCCGCCGGTCGCCTGCAGGCTCGCCCGTCGCACCAGCGCTGCCACGCGCAGCGGATCATTGGCCGGCAAGGCGCCATCGTCGATCACCGCGTTCAACAGCGCCTGCGACCCGGCCTTTTCCCTGGGCGTCAGATCATCATAGGCCAGGATCGCGAAGGTCGCCCGTGCATCGGCATCGGCCTGATAATCGGCGGCGCGCAACGCATAGGGGGAATCGGCCCGGATACGAATATCCACATGCTCGGCGGCATCATGGACCAGGCGGTCGACCAGCAATTGCGCCAGCGGCGGGGCATCCGCCGTCCGCACCACCCGGCGCAGCAGCGGGCCATAGGTCTCGACATCCTCGCGCGCGGCCATCGATCCGGCGAGCAGCGGGATCAGCACCGGCACCAGTTCCACCGTCGTATCGCCCTTCTGGCTGCGGATCAGCTGCGCCTGCTGCAACAGCAGCGCGCGCTGCCGGGTCATCGGCACATTGTCCAGCACCGGGCCGGGAACGCGCCTGGCCTCCAGCCAGTCGCCCAAAGCCTTGGTCGGCCCCGCCAGCATCGACGGACCGCCTTCCGCGGTCGAACAACGCAGTTCCAGCCGCGTGACGAACCGGAACAGCGCCGGGATATTCTTCACGTCATCGGGCCGCCACGACCAGTCCCGCACCGCCCGCGCAAACGCCAGCGCCGACGGGCCGGGGCGCGATCCATAGACCGGCCGGGCATAGGAAACAGCGCCACTGTCGCTGATGCCGAATTCCACCACGGCATAATCCTCGGGCTGGACGCCATCCTCGCCACAGCGCGGCAGCGCCATGTCCGCGCCCTGGGTGAAGTCCTGCTGCGGCATGCGCCCGGCACCGGTATAGACCAGATAATTGCGCGCCGTGTCGCGATGGCCGGCCAGCATGGCGGCGATCGACGCATCCGACCGGGTCACGAGATCATCGAAATCGACCCTGGTGGTCAGCCCGCCCTGCTGCTTCACCGCCCGTGCGAACAGTTTTTCCGCAGGATCGAACTGGCCCAGATTGAGCAGCGCCCGCCCCCGGATCAGGTCGATATGCGCCAGCGACGCCTTGTCGAACATCTTGGGGTCCGCCACCGCAATGGCATTGGCCGCTTCGGCGGCCTTCACCGCTTCGGCCGGATCGACGAACGTACCGGCCTGCGCCTGCCCCAGCAGCGCCTGGATGCGCGCCGCCGGCCCCTCCGCTTCGGCCAGCGCCGCGCTGAAATGGGCCAGCGCGCCGACATAGTCGAGGTCGCCCATCGACACGCGCCCCAGCGTGTAGGCGGCACGATAGCGGTCGGTCGACAGGCTGGTATCATCCCTGGGCAGGGCCGGCGCCGCCTGGTTCAGCAGGTCGCGCGCCTCGGCCCAGCGCGACAGTTCCGCCAGTACCATCGCCTTGCGCACCCGCACGATCGCCAGGCTGCGCGGATTGCGCACCACCCGACCTTCGAGCGCGGTGAGGATTTCAAGCGCGCGGGGATAATCCGCCGCCTCGGTGGCTTGCGTCGATTGCTCGAACAATTGCTGGATCGTGCCAGTTGCGGGCGCGGGGGCAGGCGCTGCCGGCGCCGCATCCTGCATCGCATGGCCGATAGCGGGCATGGCGGCCATCGCCATCAGCAAGGCCAAATATCTGTTACGCAAACCGAATCCCCCCAAGACCGCGGACCGGTTATTGCGATAACCTCGCAACAGGGGAAATGCCAGAGGGCCTGTAAGCCGGGTTCTGTCCACCCCCAAAGGGGGATAGGCGACCATTCCTCTAGGGGACGGATTGCTCCGTCCCTCAAGCAACCAACCCGAGCGGTCTCAGTCGAAACAGACCTAGCAGTCAAGCTGCGCGCCGCCCCTATTCGGTCTTGCTCCCGGTGGGGTTTACCGTGCCGTCTTGCGTTGCCGCAGACGCGGTGCGCTCTTACCGCACCCTTTCAATTTCACTGGGCCGAAGCCTTAGTGACCTGCTTTCTGTTGCACTGTCCCTTGGATCACTCCAGCCGGCCGTTAGCCGGCACCGTCATTTCGTGGAGCCCGGACTTTCCTCGCCGTGGAAGTTACCCGCCACGCCGCGGCCGCCCGGCCCTCTGGCACAGGCGCCTATAGGCGCAAAAATCGGGTCAGTCATCCCCTGTCGGCTTGGGTAGCAGCAGGGCGAGCAAAATCGCCCGGCATTCGCCATCGATGATGCCGTCGATCAGTTCGGGGCGAAAGCGCCGCTGGAAGGCGACGACCGCCGGCTCAGGCTCGGCAATGTCATAGCCGAAACGTTCGAGCGCCAGCATGAAGCCGCTGTCGGTCCAGTGCGGGTCCATCAGATTCTTGGTCGGTCGCGGCAGCGCCAGCCGCAACCGCGCCAGTTGCCCCCAGGGGAAAAGCTCGCCGGGATCCTGCTTGCGCGCGGGCGCGATGTCGCTGTGCCCGACGATATTGCCGCGCGTGATCCGGTGGCGCTGGACGATGTCATGCACCAGCGGGATCAGCGATCCCATCTGCGCCTCGGGGAAAGGCCGATAGCCCCATTCATGCCCCGGATTGACGATCTCGATGCCGATGCTGGCGCTGTTCACATCGTCGATGCCGCGCCAGTGCGACCGGCCGGCATGCCAGGCGCGCTTGTCCTCGGCCACCATGCGGATGATCTGGCCATCCTCGGTCACGACATAATGGGCCGACACCTTGGATTCGGCATTGGCCAGCCAGTTGATGGCGCTCGCCGCGTCCGGCATGCCGGTATAATGGAGCACCAGCATGGTGATCGGCAGGCTGCGCTCGTCATAATTGGGCGACGGCGTTTCGATCATGGGGATGTCGGTCATCGCAAAGGGCCCGTCACCACGAAAAGTCCAGTCTCACGCCCTGTTCCGCCCTGCGTCGCGCCGCGTCATGCAGCCACAGGCGGAATCATGGCCGAGACCGGCGCGGCAATCAAGCGTGGTAAATGGTCTCCGGGCGATTAGCTCGCGCGCCGCGCCGAATTGCCGGCATCGGCCGATGCCCCCCGCCGCGCATAGCTGCCGCGAAATTCGGGATGCGGCACAAATTCCTCGCTCTGGCCGATCACCGTCTCGCCCGCGCCCAGCAGCAGCACCGACCGGTCATGGCTGTGCCGGGCCAGCAGGTCGAACACGCTCTGGCGCCGTTCGGGCGAGAAATAGAGCAGCACATTGCGGCAGAGCAGCAGGTCATAGGCACCGCTCGGCACCCGCGCGGCGAACAGATTATCCTGACGGAAATCGATCATCCGCCGCAGTTCCGGGTTCGCCCGCCAGTCATCGCCCGCCGGCTCGAACCATTTGATCAGATCGCCGATCGGCAGGCCGCGCTGTACGTCCATCTGCGAAAAAATGCCGCTGCGCGCCTGGTCGATCGCCGCGCTCGAAATATCGGTCGCCAATATCTCGATCCGCCAGCCCGCCCAGCGCGCCGCCTCGTTGCAGAAGCGGATCGCCAGCGAATAGGCTTCCTGCCCGGTCGAACAGCCCGCGCTCCAGATCCGCAGCACCCGGTCGCCCCGCGCCTCCTGGATACGCGGCAATATCTGCCGGTGAATGAGGTCGAAAATCTGCAGATCGCGGAAGAAGCTGCTTTCGTTGTTCAGCAGTGCGTTCACCACATCCTCGTCCAGCCGCGGATTGCGGCTGCGCAGCAGCTTGCCGGCCAGTTCGTCGATATCCTGCAGACCATGGTCGCGCAGCACAGGCTTCAGCGCCGTCTCCATGCGCCAGGCCCGCCCCTCGGACAGAACCTGGCCGGTCCGCGCTTCCAGCAGACCTGTCAAAATCCGGGCAGCGCCCGATCCCATCCTGGAAGGGGGCAAGGCCATCAGTCGTTCATCTTTCCGCGTCGTGCGACAAAATCCATGATCGCATGGGGTTCCATCAGGGCGCAGGTCAGCCCTGCCCCCGCGACCGATCCCGGCATCCCCCATACCACGCTACTCGTTTCATCCTGGGCGACGATCCAGCCGCCCGCTGCCACGATATCCCGCGCCCCGGCCGTGCCGTCGCGGCCCATGCCGGTCAGCACGATCCCCGCCGCGCCCGCGCCATAGACATCGGCCATGGCGGTGAACATCGGGTCGACACCCGGCAGATTGCCCGACGGCGTCCGTTCCGGGTCCAGCACCACGCTCACTCGGCCATGCAGCCCGCGCCGCAGCAGCAGGTTGGCGTCGCCCGGCGCGACATAGACGGTGTCGGGCGCCAGCAGGTCGCCGGCCTCCGCCACCTTGACCCGCAGGCTGGTCATGCGCGCCAGTTGCTGCGCAAAATAGACGGTGAAGCTGACCGGCAGATGCTGGGTCAGCAGGATCGGCACGCCCAGCGGCGCGGTCAGGCCGCCGAACAACTGGCTGAGCGCATGGATGCCCCCGGTCGACGCCCCGATGCCCAGGCAGGCCAGGGGTTCGACCGCTGCGCTGGTCGCATGGGCGGACGGAACCAAGGTCGACCGCTGCGCCGGTGCCGTCGGCGCTTCGCCGCCGAACAGCCGGCCGAGCCGATCGATCAATGCCTGGGGAAATTGCTCGCCAAAGCTGCCACTGCCCGGCTTGGACAGGATATCGCTCGCGCCCAGCGCCAGTGCCTCGACCGCCGCCGCACTGCCCTCCTCGCAGCGGCCCGAGAGGATCGCCACCTTGCCCTGCGGGTTCGATCGCAGGATCGCGGGCAGCGCCGCCAGGCCGCTCTGCCCCGGCAGTTCGATGTCGAGCAGCACCAGGTCGACGCTATGTTCGGCCAGATAGCGCAGCGCATTTTCCGCGCTGTTGGTCTTGTGGACGACGGTAAAGCCGGGATCGGCGTTCAGGATGCGCTCGATCACCGTGCGCACCACCACCGAATCGTCAACCACCAGCGTGCGCACCGCGGGAGCGGTGTGGCTGTCGAGGCTGACCATGGTCGGCACGAAGACGGTCATTGACGGGCTTTCAGAACGAAGAGGCTGGGAAAGACGGCGATATCCTCGAAGGGAGGGACCGGGCCTAGATGACCCCGACGATCGCCAGCTTGCTCTCCAGCGTCTCGCGGTCGAACGGCTTCATCACATATTCGTCGGCACCGGCCTCGACCGCCGCCTTGATATGGCTGATGCCGTTTTCGGTGGTGCAGAAGATGATCTTGGGCCGGGCCTCCATCTTGGTGGCCGACAGCGCCTGCAGAAATTCCATCCCGCTCATCACCGGCATGTTCCAGTCGAGCAGCACCACGTCGGGCAGGCTGGCCTCGCACTGGGTCAGGGCATCCTGCCCGTCCACCGCTTCGGTCACGGTCAGGTCCAGCGATTCCAATATGTGGCGTGCCACTTTGCGGATGACCTTGGAATCATCGACGACCAGGCAGTTCTTCATGAAGCGTCCCTTTGATTTTTACGTGCCGGGAGGAGAGGCGTAAACGCGAAAGGCGAGGAAATGGTAAACGACGCGGCCAAGCGATCAGGCCGCCTGTGCCTGGGCACCGGCCTCGATGAAGCCGGCCAGCGACACCAGCAGATGGGGCACGCCCTCATGCTCCACCACGCCGCGCGCAAAGGGCATCCAGGCCGGGTCGAGCTGTCCGCGCAACGGCAATTCGCCCTCGGGCACGCGGCAGATATCCGACACGCCATCGACCATCAGGCCATAGCTATGGCCGCTGATATTGGCGATGATCGCCAGGTCGCGCTGGTCGGCCGGGGTCGCGCGCCCATGGATCAGCGCGGCGACATCGATGATCGTCAGCACCCGGCTGCGCAGCGCGGAAAGACCCGCGACATGCACGCCCATGCCGGGCACGGGCGATATCTCGGTCAGCTTGACCACCGCCTCGACCTCGCTGGCATCGACCGCGATGCGGGCACCGGCCAGCGTCGCCAACAGATAGAGTTGCTCCATCGCTCTTCCCCTTACCCGCGTGCGCCGGACAGCGCCGCCATCAGCGCGTCCTGGTCATAGCGGTAGATGCTGGCATCCATTGGCCCGGTGGCCCGTGGCGTGGCGCGCAGATGCACCACCCGGCATCCCATGATTTCGGCCACCTGGCCGACATCGCCGGCCGAATAGAGCACGATATCCTGCGCATCGACGGCGTCGCCCGGCAGCCCCAGCACCACCTCATGCCCGGCCTGGCGCAGCAGCGGCGCCAATATCTCGCGGGTCCAGCCATCCTCCGCATCGGCCAGCAGGCAACGGCCCCGGCTGTGCGGCGCAATCGGTTCCTGCGGCAGCGCGGCGAACAGGGCGAAGGGGTTGATGACCTCCAGATGCTCGCCATCGACCACCGCGACACCGCTCAGCATGCCGTGCATCGCCACCATGTCCGGCACCAGCGGCATCTGGACGATGTCCAGCACCGCCGCGACCGGGTAACAGGCTTCCAGGCTGCCATCGCGCAGGCGCAGCGCGCAGACCTTGTCCTCGGCAAAGGCATGGCGGCCGTTCACCACCGGCACCAGCCGCTCGTCCAGCCGGACGAAGGCCTGGCCGCCGGACCGGCCGAACAGGCTGGCGTCGATATCCTCGACCCGCTCGATCAGCGACAGGCGCAGCAGGCGCCGTTCGCCCGACAATTCCTCGAAGCGCAGCGCCGCCACCATTTCGACGCCGGCCTCCTGCGCGGCGGCATCCGCCACTGCGCCATGGGCGCGATCGTCGATCAGGTTCGGCAGGCGCGCCGCATTGGCCAAGCCCGCCGCATCCAGCAGCAGCATCGGCTTGCCATTGTCGGGCAAGGTCATGCCGGCATAGACGCCGCTCGCCATCACCAGCGGCGATGCGGGACGGATCACCAGTTCCTCATGATTCTCGACTGCGGACACGCCCATGGCAAAGGGCACGCCGGTCGCCGATCGCACCACCAGCACGGCGCGCGGTCCGATCTGCTGTGGCTTGTCCATGCCCAGCACATCTTCCAGGTCGATCATCGAATGGCGGATCGACCGGATCGTCGCGATCTTGGCACCGCCGACATCGGCAATCTGCATCATCTCGTTATTGTCGTGCAGTATCTCGACCACCGCCGCGCGCGGGATCGCGAAATGCAGGCCGCCGGCGCGCACGATCAGGCCCGGAATGATGGTCAGCGTCAGCGGCACGCGCAGCGTGATGCGCAGCCCCTGCCCCGGATGATTGTCCAGCGCGATGACGCCGCCGATCCGTTCAATATTGGCGCGCACCACGTCCATGCCGACACCGCGCCCCGACACCGCCGTCACCTTGGCGGCCGTCGTCAGCCCCGGCTGGAAGATCAGGTCCAGCTTGTCCTGCTCGGTCATCCGCGCTGCCGCATCGGGCGTCAGCCGCCCGGCGGCGATCGCCTTTTCCACCAGCCGCGCGGTGTTGATGCCGGCGCCGTCATCGCTGATCTCGATCACGATCTGGTTGCCCGACTGGCGCGCCTCCAGCCGCAACCGGCCGGCCTCCGGCTTGCCCGCCGCACGCCGCCGCTCGGGCGTCTCGATGCCATGGTCGATGCTGTTGCGCACGATATGGGTGAGCGGGTCGACGACCATCTCCACCATCTCGCGGTCCATCTCGACGTCGCCGCCTTCCAGGCTCAGCTCGATCCGCTTGTCGAGATCGCGGCTCAGGTCGCGCACCATGCGCGGCATCGCCGCGAACAGGCGCTCGACCCGCTGCATGCGGGTCTTGGAAATCACGTCGCGCATGTCCGCGACACAGGTGGACAGCCGCTCGAACGCGCTGTCCAGTTCAGGATCGGCCGACCGGTCGCGCAGCTTGCGCGACAATTCATTGCGCGCCAGCACCATGTCCGACACGCCGTTCATCAACTGGTCGATCAGCGACAGCGGCAGGCGAATGGTGCGCAGCGCCTGGCCCTGGCGCACCGCCGCGACCGGGGCCGCCGGCTCTTCGGGTTCCGCTTCCTCGGCGGGCGCGGCCGGCGCCTCCACCTGCGTCAGCGCGCCGATCAGATATTCGTCATTCTCGTTGGGCAATGCCGCGCCGCGCGCCACCGCCTCGGCCAGTTCGCCGATCCGGTCCATGATCGCCAGCACCGCGCTGACGGTCGCGGGATCGGGCTTGCGGTTGCCGGCGCGAATCTCCGACAACACGTCCTCGGCCGCATGGCTCAATTTCTCGAAACGCGGCAGATTGAGGAAGCCGCAGCTGCCCTTCACCGTATGGAAGAAGCGGAAAATGGCGTCCAGCCGCTGGCTATCGCCCGGATTGGCCTCCCAGGCGACGACTTCGCCCGCCAGAGCCTCCAGCGTTTCCTGCGTTTCGGATATGAATTCCTGAAGTAACTCGTCCATTCCCACGACCTTTGGATGCGCGCGAGGGCACCATGGCCGGCCGTGGTTAAGGGGCCGTTAAAGGCGAGAGCCGGCAAAGAAAAAGGGCGCCGCAAGCGCGACGCCCCTTTGGCCCGATGCTCGGTGCCGCAGCAGATCAGTGCTGCTTCTTCTCCACCGCGTCGGCGGCAGCCTCGCCCGCCTCGCGGGTGGCGTCGGCCTTGTTCTCCAGCGCGTCGGCCGCATTTTCGGCTGCATTTTCGGCGTTGCCCGACAGGTTGTCGGCCATCGCTTCCATGTTCGCGGCCTGGTTGTCGAGAGCGTCCGCCTGATTCTCGTAGGCATTCTCGACCTTGTTTTCCTGCTTGGAATCGCACGCGGCGAGCGAGACCATGCTGGCAAGGCCAAGGATTGCGACGAAGCTTTTCACAGCGTTTTCTCCTGTTGCGCCCCCTCAGGGCTGACATGTTCGACACGAGGTTCGGGACGGTCCTTGCCATCCCGAACCCTGACGCCGATCAACCGGCCGCGTCCCCAATGGTTCCCATCAGGGCCTCGGTTCGTCGCAATCGCTTATTTTTTCAGCGAGTCGCGAATCTCGCGCAGCAGCACGATATCCTCCGGCGTGACGGCCGGTGCCGGCGCTTCCTCCGGCTTGGCCAGAACCTTGTTCACCAGCTTCACCAGCAGGAAGATGATGAAGGCCAGGATGATGAAATTGACCAGCACGGTCAGGAACTGGCCCCAGCCGAACATGGCGACACCGGCCGCCTTCAGGTCGGCATAGCTGTTGGGGTTGCCCTTGAACCCCTCGGGCAGGTCGCCCAGGCGCAGGAAGTAGCCCGAAAAGTCAGCGCCACCGAAAAGATAGCCGACCACCGGCATGATCAGGTCATCGGTCAGCGACTTGGTGATGGTGGCGAACGCGCCACCGATGATGACACCAACCGCCAGGTCCATGACATTGCCGCGATTGATGAACGTCTTGAATTCCGAAATCAGCCCCATGATGAACCTCTTGTCTCGCCTTCGATAAACTCTGCATGGCCCGTTGCACGCCATCCGACAACGCCCTATTTCCGTCAGCGAAACAGAGCCGAGGATGTTCCATGCTTTTCCCGCGTCGCCTCTCCCGCCTTTTGCTGCCGGTCATGGGCGCGCTTGCGCTGTCCGCCTGCGGCATCAACAGCGTCCCCACTGCCGAGGAAAATGCCAAGGCCAAATGGGCTGACGTCCAGGCGCAATATCAGCGCCGCGCCAACCTGACCGGCAACCTCGTCGCCACGGTCAAGGCGGCGGGCAAGCAGGAACAGGCGACGCTGACCGCCGTGACCGAGGCCCGCGCCAAGGCGACGTCGATCCAGATCAACGCCGCCGACCTGTCCGATCCGGCCAAGGTCGCGCAATATCAGGCCGCCCAGGCACAGCTGAGCCAGGGCCTTGGCCGCCTGCTCGCCTCGGTCGAGGCCTATCCCGACCTCAAGACCAACGAGAATTTCCTGCAGCTCCAGTCGCAGCTGGAGGGCACGGAAAACCGCATCGCCGTCTCGATCCGCGATTATAATGAAGCGGTCCAGGCCTATAATACCCGCATCCGCACCTTCCCCGACGCGATCGGCGCCAAGCTGATCCATGGCGCAAAGCCCATGGCCCCGTTCCAGGCGGTCACGCCCGGCGCGGAAGAAGCGCCCAAGGTCGACTTCGGCAACTGAGCCGATAACGATGATGCGGCGCCTGCTACTGGTCCTTGCGCTGCTGGTCTTCATACCGGCGGCGCAGGCACAGACATTCCCCAAGCTGACCGGCCAGGTGGTCGATGCCGCCAACCTGCTCTCGCCGCAGCAGGAGCAGGCGCTGACCGCCAAGCTGGCCGCGCTCGACAAGCAGAGTGGGCGACAGGTGGTGGTCGCCACCGTCCCCGACCTCCAGGGCTACGAGATTGGCGACTATGCCTATCAGCTCGGCCGCAGCTGGGGTATCGGCAGCAAGGAAAAGGACGACGGCACGATCCTGCTGGTCGCCCCGAACGAGCGCAAAGTGTGGATCGCCACCGGCTATGGTGTCGAGGGTATCGTCACCGACGCGCTCGCCTCGCGCATCTATCGCACCGCCATCATCCCGCGCTTCAAGGCGGGCGACTTTCCCGGCGGCATCGACGCTGGCGTCAACGAACTCGCCACCCTGCTGACCCTGCCGCCCGAGGAGGCAAAGGCGCGCGCCGCCGCAGCCGAGGCGGAAGAGCGCAAGGGCGACAATGGCGGCGGCGCCGTGATGCTGGTCTTCTGGGTCATCGTGATCGTCATCGTCGGCATATCGATGTTCGCCAGCCGCGGCGGTCGCGGTCGCCGCTATCGCGGCGGTGCCGGCCCGGTCATCATCTGGGGCCCGTCCGACAGCGGCTGGGGCAGCGGCGGTGGTTCGGGCTGGGGCAGTGGCGGCGGTGGCTGGGGCGGCGGCGATGGCGGCGGCTTTTCCGGCGGTGGCGGCAGCTTCGGCGGCGGCGGTGCGGGAGGCAGCTGGTGAAGCCGGTACAGTTCAGCGAACGCGATCATGACCTTGTCTCGGCCGCCGTGATGGAGGCCGAAAAGCAGACATCGGGCGAGATCGTGCCGATCGTCGCGCGCCGGTCCGACGCCTATCATGATGTCGGCCTGCACTGGGCGATCGGCACCGTGTTCGTCGCCCTCGCCTTTTTCGCCTTCTTCCCGGACTATCTGCGCGACCTGGCCGGCCGGCTGCTGGGCGATTGGGACCATCAGGTCGCCGACTGGAAGATGTTGACCATCCTGCTGGGCGACCTGATCCTCGACTTCCTGGTGGTGCGCTACCTCCTCGCGATCATGCCACTGCGCATGGCGCTCACCCCGCGCGCGACCAAGGCCCGCCGGGTGCGCCGCCGCGCCATATTGCTGTTCCGCGCCGCTGCCGAGGCCCGCACCGCCGGCCGCACCGGCGTGCTCATCTATCTCTCGCTCGACGAGCATCGCGCCGAAATCGTCGCCGACAAGGCGATCAACGATCGCGTCACGCCGGAAGCCTGGGGCGAGGCGATGGCGCTGCTGATCGACGCGGTGCGCGACGACCGGCCGGGCGAAGGCCTTGCCCTCGCCATCGGCCGGGTCGGCGCGATTCTGGCGCCGCACTTCCCCCGCGCCGCCGACGACATCAACGAACTGCCGGACAGACTGATCGAATTATGAGCGATAATGACTGGAATGCGCCCGAGGAAACCATGTGGACCGGGCGCTTCATCACCGCCAAGAAGCGCGGCAAATGGGAATATGTCGGCCGCGCCCGCGGCATCCGCGCCGCCGTCATCCTGGCGATCGACGAGGACGCCGACGGCCGCCATGTCCTGCTGGTCGACCAGTATCGCGTGCCGCTTGGCAAGCGCTGCATCGAACTGCCCGCCGGCCTCGTCGGCGATCATGACGCCGGCGAGGACGCCAGCCTCGCCGCCAGCCGCGAACTGGAGGAAGAGACCGGCTATCTCCCCGGTCGCCTCGAATCGCTCGGCGAATTTTTCAGCTCCCCCGGCATGGTCTCGGAAAGCTTCACCCTGTTCCGCGCCCATGATCTGGTGAAGACCGGCGAGGGCGGCGGCGTCGACAGCGAGGATATCCGCGTCCACCGCGTCCCCCTCGCCACCCTGCCGGACCAGATCGCCGCCTGGCGCGACCAGGGCTTCGCCATGGACGTGAAGCTGCTCCTGCTCCTCGGCGCAGGATTCATGGTCTGAATATCAATATATCTCGCCCCTCCCTTCCAGGGAGGGGTTGGGGTGGGTAGCGAGCGCAGCGAGCTTCTGCCCCATCGACGTAGACCGCCGCTTGCGCGGCACACCCAACCCCTCACCCCACCCGATACCAGTCCGCCACCCGGTCGAGCGCCAGTCCCAGCACCAGCTTGCCCGCGCGACTGGGCCAGCCCAGCGCCCGTTCCGCCGGCCCCAGCCCCTCGCCCGCGCACACCACCCGCCACAATATGTCGGCCAGCCCCGGCCCCGCCGCCCGCACCGCACCATCGAACCGCTCGCGCGCCGAGAATTGCGCGGCGCTCGGATCGGGCATCGCCGCTGCGCCGCCCCGTCGCCGCTCCGCCGGCGCCCCGTCCCAGCGCATCG